>JAFGFV010000088.1 GCA_016930895.1 Spirochaetales bacterium
CCCAGGCATGTCAGCCACAGCACCAGGTGATGCAGGATGTCCGCCGAGCTGTGGAGCCCTGTCTTGAACACGGCCCGGGCCACGATCTCGATGGCCGGCAGAACTGCGATGGCTACCAGTATGACACTGGAGAAGCCGTTCTCGAAGCGGTGAATTCCCCGCGCCGGTCGTTCCTGCTCGTCGACCCCGGGCGCCGTTGCCTCAGCGCTCATCAGCGGCTGCGGTATTCCGCCAGAATCGCCTTGGCCTGCTCGTACAGATCGCGTGAGATGACGTCCCCGATCAGGATGCTGAAGCCTGTCTCCACCAGCTCGTTCCACTTCTCGAGGGCCTCCGGGGGCACGTGGTGGATCACCAGGCCGTTCTCTTCCATGATCTCGACGGCCTGCTCCTCCACCGCCATGACCTCCTCCTCCATGTCCTTGAGGACCCGCTCAGTGGCGGCTTTGAGCTGCGGACGCAGGGCGGCCGGGATCCGCTGCCACGCGCGGTTGGACACCACCATCCCGGCGGTCAGGGGCGTCCAGTGGAAGTCGGTCATGTTGGGGGCCAGGGCGAACCACTGGAACGCCGCCCCTGTGAGCGGGGAGGCCGAAAAGACGTCCACCATCCCGCTCTGCAGGGCGGCAAAGGCGTCGTTGGCGGGCAGGGGCACAATGTGGAAACCCATCTCCTTCCACGCCTGATCGATCTCGGGGCTCCCTTCGAGGACGAAGAACTTCATGCGGCGCATGTCGGCCGGCTCGATGATCTTCTCTTTCGAGAAGAAGCGCAGCCATCCGTTGTGGGTCAGGGCCAGAAAGGTGAATCCCTTGGCCTCCATGCGCTCTTCGAGCTCCGGCCGCAGCTTCTCGAACAGGTAGTCGAGCTCGTCGTCAGTGGTAGCCATAAAGGGCAGCTGGAACACGAGCCAGTCGGGATCGATCTTGCCCAACCCTGAGCCGGACATAGCCGCCCCCTGGATCTGGTTGATTCGCATCTTGCGGATCATGTCCGGCTCGTCGCCGGCCACCCCCCCTCCGTAGATCTTGAGGGTGACCCGGCCGCCTGAGATCTCCCGCCAGTCCACGGCGAGCCTCTTGAGGGCCTTGTCCCAGGGAGAACCGTCCGGGGCCACGCTGGCCAGCTTGATGACCTGGGCAGTTAGATCGACCGCGGGCAGGAGGAGAATCAGCAGCGTCAGGGCGACGATCGCGCGCAGGCGACGGGTGTTCATGACGGGTCCAGCTCCTCTCCCTCGTCGAAGCCTTCCTCGAAGCCTTCGTCGAGGAGGAAATAGTCCTCGATGTGCTCCAGGAGCCAGCGGGCACGGTCCTGGGTGATGATGTTGACCAGGCGGTTTGCAGGGTCAGCGTCCGGGTCGATGGCCAGGGCCGCGTGGAGCAGCCGGCGGTATTCATCGGCATCCTGCCGGGCCACGCAGACCGTGGTGGCCAGAGCCACGTACGGAGAGGCCGTGGCGCCCCCGGATAGCTCGACGGCCCTCCGGAAATGGTATCGGGCCTTTTCCTCGCTGCCACCCAGCGACGGCGGCAAGGAGGCGTAGACCGAGATGAAGGTGTCGTGGATGGTTCCGGCGTTGAATCTCTCGTCGAGCTCCAGGGCGCGGTTCATGATGGCCAGGGGCTTGGCGATGTTGAGCAGGAACTCCATGTCGTACGGGTTGGTCGAGAAGGCCCCCAGCCACGAAGCCCCCGTCCAGAAGAGGAATGGGACGTCCTCCTGGTCCATCTCGGCGAGTGTGGTGTCGATCATGGCGGGCTGGTTGCCCTCGAAGGCCGCGCGGAAGCCCGGATGCCTGAGCTCCATGGCCCGGAACAGGTACCCTCTGCCCCGCAGGTACATCTTCTTGGCCCGCTCGAGCATGTGGGCCTGCTGCTCGAACTCCGTGTCCGGGAGCATGCCCGCCGGGGTTTGGATGAAGGCGTTGGCGTACATGGCGAAGATGCTCCCCGTGGTCAGCAGGAGGTCGACGTTCTCGGGGGTCTGCTCGAGGAGGGACTCGTAGAGCTTCATGGCGAAGGGCAGCGAATCCTTGACCAGCTGGGGGTCTTCCTCGCCGGTGAACACGGTGCTGTCCCCACCGGAGGACAAGGTCTTGGCCACCACGTTGACGGCCAGCTTGTTGAGCGAGCAGCCCGCCAGCAGCCAGACCGCCGCCCCCGCCACCAGCAACGACCCGACCAGGGAGGAGCGGATGCCTGAGCCACGCATAGCGCAACTATGCCACGGCGCCGCGGCCCAGGTCAAGGACAACTCCCACCGGGCAGTGGTCCGAGCCGGCGACCTCGGGGCGGATGAAGGCTTCGCGCACCGCCGCCCTCAGCGAGCCGGACACACAGACGTAGTCGATGCGCCACCCGATGTTCCGCTCCCGGGCCCGGGTGGGCAGGCTCCACCAGGTGTAGTGGCCGCCTTCGGGGTGAAAGATCCGGAAGGTATCCACGAAGCCCGCCTCGACCAGCGCCGCGAAGCCGCGGCGCTCCTGGTCGGTGAACCCGTGGGTATTGCGGTTGTCCTCGGGCCGGGCCAGGTCGAGCTCCTCGTGGGCCACGTTCAGGTCCCCGCAAAAGACGACCGGCTTGGTCCGCTCGAGCCTGAGCAGGTGCCGGAGGAACGCCCGGTCCCAGCGCAGGCGGTAGTCCAGGCGGGTGAGCCCGCGCTGGGAGTTGGGGGTGTAGACGTTGACCACGAACAGCTTCGGGAGCTCCACGGTCAGGACGCGGCCTTCTCCGTCGTGCTCGGGATCGCCGAGACCGGTCCGCACGGAGAGCGGCTGGAGCCTGCTGAAGACCGCGGTTCCGGAGTAGCCCCGCCGCTGGGCAGGGTTCCACAGCTGGTAGGGAAACTCCGGCAAGACCCCCGGGACCTCTTCGGCCAGGGCCCGGGTCTCCTGCAGGCACACCACCTCGGGGCGCTCGGCGGCCAGGAAGTCGAGGGCCCCCTTGCGCAGAGCGGCGCGCAGCCCGTTCACGTTCCACGAGATCAGCTTGAGGCGCACCAACGCTGCAGCTCCAGGATGTTGCCCTCCGGATCCCGGGCGTAGGTGAAGGTGATGGTGCCCGCCCCCTCGATGGGGACGCTGACGATCTCCCCGAGGGGCGCGCCTCCCCCGGCGACCACGGCCGCCAGAGCCGCCTCCACGTCTTCGACCTCGAAGGCGATGTGCCCGAACCCCGGGCGGTCAGCGGTTGGCGGAGCCGCTGCCCCCCGCCCCCCTTCTGACTGTGAGGTGCTGTCGTACTGGAACACCTCGAGGGTCGGCCCCTGCGGCCCTCCGCCGGGCAGGCGCAGGTGGATTCCCCGCAGCCGCGCTCCAGGCACGCCGCTGGCGCGGGCCAGCCATTCCTCTTTCAGGTCCCGCTCGGGCGGCACGGGCACGCATCCGAACACCCGCTCGTAGAAGCCCGCGAGGCGCCGCCAGTCTCGGGCCACGAGGTTGGTGTGGCAGTACCGGGCGGTGAGCTTCGGTCGGTCGTGCATGCCCCAGTATGGCAGCGCTGGGCGCGATCGGGCAAGCGCACGCGCACGGGGCGTGGTTTTGCTTTCCCTCCGGGAATTTCCTATCATTGGAATAGCAAGGAGGGAAATCATGCCAGTCACCAAGCTCAAGGAGTTCCTGGACAAGAAGAAGGTCAAGTTCGTGAGCATACGGCACTCCACCGCGTACACGGCGCAGGAGATCGCCGCCTCGGCTCACGTCAAGGGCCGCAACCTGGCCAAGAGCGTGGTGGTGAAGCTCGACGGGAGCATGGCCCTGGCCGTGCTGCCTGCCAAGTACCAGATCGACTTCGACGGGCTCCGCAAGGCCGCCAAGGCCAAGACCGCTGCCCTGGCGGAAGAGGAGGAGTTCACCGAGAGGTTCCCGGGCTGCGAGACCGGAGCCATGCCTCCCTTTGGCAACCTGTACGACCTACCCGTCTACGTGGACGAGACCCTGAGCCGGGACGAAGAGATCGCCTTCAACGCCTGCTCGCACACGGAGTTGATCCAGATCGCCTACAAGGATTTCGCCCGGCTGGTCAAACCGAAGGTGGCCAACTTCTCGGTGCTCAAGTAGGCGCAGCCGGAGCGGCGCCCCGGGCGGGGCCGCCGCTGTTTCGGTGCCGGAACGGCGGCGACCCTCAGCAATTTAGGGCGTTACGCCGTAGTCTTCCCAGTCGTAGTCCGGTGAGTCGTCCCCGTACGTGTGGACGCACGAGAGCGGGCCATCGGCTACCGGCCAGCGGAGCTCGTCGGGGGTGATGAGCTCCCCAAGGACTTCTTTCAGCTTTTTTTCTGTCAGGTAGGGAATCTTCCACCAATCCCGCCACGACAGGGTCAATCTCAGGTACAGCTTGTAAACCTTGAACAGGAGGGAGTCCTCGAACGCGGTCCACTTCCCGTGCGGATCGCCGAACTCGTAGAAGTCCTCGTTCTCGATGTTGATCGACAGGCCGTGGGCGTACACCCACCACGGGACCTTGCTGCAGTACCAGAAGTACAGATCGTCGCGGCTCACGGGCTGGAAGCCCCCCAGGAGGAAGGCATAGCAGGTGTAGGGGAAGGGGGCCTCGGGAAGCACGTATTGAAGGTCCGCGCTCGGGGCGATCAGCGCAGACTCCGCCCGCATCACCGCGATCGAGTCTGCAGCCTGCCATTCCAGATACGTCTGGAAATTCAAGCCCTCGAGATCCGCCGAGAGGACGCACCCGGCGTTCGG
>JAFGFV010000531.1 GCA_016930895.1 Spirochaetales bacterium
AGGGCAAGAACATCGTGGTCCTCATCGCTCAGTGTGGCCAGAGCCTCCTTCAGGTCATAGGGGTCCTGCGAGGGGGGATCAGAAGCCAGAGTCGAACAACGATAGAGGCTCGCGCTGATCTTGTCACGCAGGGCTAAGTAGCGTCTCTTTCCCCGTCTCTGATTGGCAAGGACACGCCGCGTCACCCCGAGCAGCCAGGGTAGCCCCGGGTCGGGCACCTTCTCCAGCCGGCGCCAGCACACCAGGAAGGTCTCCACCACCACGTCTTCCGCGTCGGCCCGATTGGCTCCCCGGCGTAGGGCGTACCCGTACACTTCGCCGCTGTGGGCGGCGTAGAGATCCTCGAACCGGCTTGATCGTGCGTCAAAGTCCATGGGTCCGCGAGTCATTGAACCACAGGCATAGCCGGCAGGCACAATCCGGGCACGTGCGGACATGAAGCATATGTAACGGTCAAAGAAGAGGTCCGGGCAGCTCGACCCGGCCGCCCGGGAAGGCGGCTGGGCTTGAGAACCTCAGGGCTCAGCGATCGAGGGAAGGGGGGCGCAGCCAGACATACAAGGAGGATGGTCGTGAAGAACCTGAGCGAGTTCGAGCGGGCGGCGCTGGAGAAACTGCTGGCCGGAGCGCACCCCACCCTGGCCGAGCTCCGGGTGCAGGCGCGAGAAGCTCGCATCACCATGCGGGAGCGTACCCGCTTCGGCTTCCATGTGGAGTTTGATGTCCCGCCCGATGTGTCGCCGCTACCGACCGGGATCTCCGACTTCAAGGTGGATGACGTGTGGGCCTTTGTGGACAACCTACGCTGGGGGGCCGGTCTGGTCCTTTCCGTCACAGGCGGCTGTCTGGACACGCTCGAAGGATACTCGATCGGTGAGCCCTGGTCCCGCCGCATAGGCCGCTTCGAGATCAGGTACGAGTGGGAACCGCGCCTGCTGGATCTGCCCGAGGCTCTGCCGGAGACCGCGGGGTGAGCCGGCCTCTCCCTGCCGGCGATCGGGACCAAACCACGACGGCTCGAACCGGGGGCTTCGGCATGTTCGAGGAGGACCCATGAACGACGGTCTCCATCCACTTCTGGCGGTCCTGGTGATTCTCGGGACCCTGTACTGGATCTTCCGCAGTCTGCGGAGCGGGAGGTGACCCGTATGCGGTGCCGGGTGCTCCCCTACCATACTAGACCAATGCTGGACCGGTTGCCCAACGGCCACTTCTCGGTGATAACCTGGGTCCTGCGATGATCAAAGGACCTGAGCTCGCTGAACTAGAAGCCCTCTACTCCTCGCTCTCCCCCGCGGAGCGCGACGAGTTGCTCCAGTGCCTGCTGGTCGCAGCATCGATCGGCGGAGAAGCAGTGATTCAGAGGCTGGAGGAGTACCTGCTGGAGTTGGCGGGCCGGGAGTTGACCCGGTCGCTACCGCTCACAGAGGGGAGTGACGGGCAGCACCTCTGAGAGGGGGCACATCGGAGCCGGGCGGGCTGGCCACCACTACGGACCCAGCCGGAGAGGAGGCTCACCGTGACGGTGAAGTCAGCCCCCGACAGATGGCAGCCCGCATGCACGGTCCAGCAGCTTGCGCCGCTCCTCTGCCAGCGAGTCAATGCTGCCTTCGAGACCGGCACTGAACAGCGTGTTGCATCTCCGCAAGAAGTCCATCACGACCAGCAGACCAAGCCTGAATGGCTCGAAGTGGAGATCCCGAATCCGGCCCTTGGCAAGGGCTATCGCATCAGGCCGAGAAGCGCGATCGCCCAAGTACATGAGGCATCCCGGCGAGTGGATGAACAGCGAGGCAGACGGGTAGAAGACACACACCGGGTAGTCCAGATTCCGCCTCGCGACGCTGTCGATCTCCGCCCTATTCCATCGGTCCTCGATACCGAGACCGGCCCAGCTCAGAGGGACCTTCGGGAATTCTTCGACATATCTTTCGACCAGCTCCTTGAACTGCCCATCATTGGCAGTGTCGACTAGCTCTCGGATGGATTCCATCGCGGCCCTTCTACGTACGGGGTCGTTGTCATCGGGCGGTGTCGACTCTTCCATCGCACGCCGCAGTTCGAACTCCTCCCACCTCAGCGAGACCCGGCGCATTTCCGCCAGTACGAACGCCAGGAACCTGGCACTCCGATCCTTTCGCTCTTCTGGCTCACCAGTAGTGAGGTAGAACAGGTCGACCGTCTCATCGATTAGCAGACGGGCAACCGCATAGCTTGCCGAGGTGCAGCCCTGCCACGTGAGGTCGCCAAGGGCTCTGAAGTCGTCGCGAGTCTTTGCCAGCAAGCCTGGGATGACGAGATGCTCGGGGAATGGGAGTGGGTTCCGCTTGCCTTCGACGATCGCCCCGAATAGCGAGTCCACCTGACCGGAGACTGCCTCGAACTCGGGTCTCAGGGCGTCATATCTTCCCGCCTCGTCGAGCACAACGACTACCCCTTGGGAGGGAACGGGTCCTTGCCGTATGTCCGCTCCTCCTGGATTGTGCCGTCCTGCTTGTGGATTACAACCTGACCCAGCGGAGCCTTCTTGGCCAGATCGATGGTCACCTGCAGAACCTCCTCCTTCGTGGCGCCAGTCACCGACGCGCGGTCGCCGTTCTCCAGCTTCCCCTGCCAGCCTCTGTCGTCGTCGCGCTTGGTCACGTGGTAAACCTTCCGATTGGTCATTGTCGTCACCCCTTGTTCGATTGTCTTCCCAGCGGTATCAGCTCACGTCCTCGCGGGTTGACCAGCCCGGCGACGAAGCCTTCCAGGCCCTTCGGTGCATCAGTGCGTCTTGATCGGTTGAGCCAGTACTGACCCTGCCAGCGTCTTGGTGTCCTCACTGTACTTGGTGCTCTTCATCACCTTGGAGGCCAGGCTCCCCAGTCTTGCTCCTGTCTGCCTGCCGGCGCCAGACTGCGAAAGGATCGATCCGGCCAGGGCTCGTGCGGTCTTGGTCTCCTTGTCATCCGCCAAGATGAGTGCGGCCAGCTTTGTCACCTCAGGTGGGAACTTCGGAGGTCGATTGACAGAGGTTCCAGACTTCTTCGGCTGCCGCTCTTTCTTCCTCTCGTCGGTCATGACGGCCTCCATCGCCCATGACTGAGGTACTCAAGGTGCGTTCGCATAGAGTCCACCAGGGGGGAGTAGACGCCATCCATCCTCTCGGCCAGCGCATCACCCTGCCCCTCCATGATGCCGGTGATCAGCTCCTCAGCCACGAACCTATCGACTCCGGCTAGGGCCTCGAGGACCTTCGGGGAGGCAAGGAGCTTGGCCGGGGCCTCCCGAGCTGAGGCCGCAGCCACGGCAGCGTTGGTCTGCACTCGTGCCTTGGCCCTGGCGGCCGCGAGCGCGCGATCCGAAGGCGGCGGGGTCTTCTCAAGGGTTCTCTTCAGTTCCGAGAAGACCCCGTGTACGAGCTGGAAGACCTGCTCGATAGCGGCAAGCGCTTCAGCATAGGCAGCCGCAGTGCGGTCGTGAACCCGCATCCGGCTGTCGTGTCGTGCGTGGATCCTGGCAGCCAGCACCGTGGCTACGCCCCCGGCGAGAGAACCGCCGAGTACCGCTACAAGAATTGTGGCCCACACGGGCATCTCAGATCCTGCCCGTCACCCCCGAGGCCTAGAGCCCCCCGTTGTTGCTTCCCTACCATACTAGAACACAATGCCGCCGGTTGCTCGGTGGGGATGAGGCGGAGGAGCTGTGTGTGAAGCTGAGGGAGTGGCTCAAACCAGGTTCCGGGGTACGCACCAGCGGCAAACGCGCGAGCTCGATCGACGACGCAGTATCGGACTACCCGTCAGCTGCGCAGCTGTCTCGCAGTGCTTGCCTGCCGAGCACCGATTGCCCGTTTCTCACCGGATGGGCTGACAGATCCTCGACCTGCTCATTGCCCCACTGTACCCAGCCCTCTCTTGGCCGGCGTGCAAACAGCTCCAGGTACGGACCGGGAGAGCACTGCTCGATCAGCTCGTAGAACTCGTCGGGTTTGCGCGAGTGCTCGCGCTTCTGCTGGGGCAGCAGGTTGACTTGAGTGCGGCCGGGATCGAGGGTACGCATGTTTCCCCGAATGCCAAACAGGATGAGTTCGGTGACGTTGCGGAAGTAGAAGCCGACCCCCCGGCCGTCGGGCCCACCGTCTTTGCGTGTCTTGTACCAGACCAGGTTCGTCTTGTAGGTGAAGCCCCAGTGCTTCATTACCCGAAGCCCTTCGGCGATCAGAGCATTGGGCACCCAGAGGTATAGGTGAGCTTCCCTGGCGGCCAGCCTGTTGACAGGTAGCTCGATGATCTCCTCGAGAGTCATTGTCGGATACCTGAGAAGTCGCTGGTGCTCGGGGGCCATTTTTCCGGTCCGATTCTGAAAACGCCACGGTGGATCTGCGTAGATCGTCGCGAATGGTCCCGTCACCTTCTCGAGGAGGTCCTCCGCTGCCGACTTCTGAGGGAGTCTGAAGACCCTAGCCATCCGTTTCTTCCCTCTGTTTCTGAGTGATTCCTATTGCCAGCAGAGGGCACCCGCCGCTTCTGCCGGCATCCAGGCGCGGCAGGAGCTTTCGCATGTGGGTTGTGCTGGCTCCGTACTTGTCCTTGTAGGCGCGCTCCGTGCCGTACCTGTCGACGTAGCGCCCCAGCGAGGTGAAGTAGTCGTCAAGGTCGTTGCTGCGAGTGACAAGCACGCCGACGGCGATCTTCTGATACTCGAAGAAAGCTCGAAATGCGTAGAGGTCGCGATCGAACGTTTGGTCCTTGCTATTCCACTCGAGATCAAGGGCCACTTCACCCTTCACGTAGTCAATCTTGTGGGTGTCCTTGGACACGGTACTCTCGTCGACGACGAGCTTCGCGGTGAGCTGCCTGTGCTTCCATCCCAGAGGCCGAAGCACCCCGGAGAAGGTCTTGGGTATCTGGCTCTCGTTACCCCCGGGCGCCTTCACTTGCTCATCGGTGAAACGAAAAGCAAGAAGTACGTCACAGACCTCAGTGAAGAGCTCCGGGTAATCCAAGGTCAGAATCGCAACGCAGTGCTGGTGATCATGGCATTCATACAGGTCGCGCACCTGGTCGTACTTCTGCGACGCTAGTATCGATGCCTCAGAGATGCTCATAACTTCAGTCTATCGCTTTGATCGGATAGGCGCACAACGTTGGGTTGTCGCCCTAGTATGGGGGCTGGCACTAGGAATAACGCCAGTGCGGTCGTATTCTAGACACAGAGGAGGCCACCATGCGAGACATGGATATCAGACAAGCCCTGAGGAGCCAACTCGCTGACCGGTTCGCTGACGATCCTGACACGAGAGTAGTCGAAGAACTCGGTCTCTGCCAAGGCAATGTACGCATAGATATCGCCGTTGTGAACGGCACCCTCCACGGATACGAAATCAAGAGCGAGAAAGACACGTTGAGGCGCCTGCCGTCGCAGAGCAGCGTCTACAGTAAGGTCTTCGATACTGTCACAGTTGTTGTCGGACCACGGCACGAAACCTCCGTTCGAGACCACATCCCCGAGTGGTGGGGCATAACTGTAGCTCGGCATGTTGGGGGAGAGACCGTTCTGAATGAGGTCAAACCAGCGAGCAAGAACCACGAGGTCGTGGCTTCTGCTCTTGTTCAGCTGCTATGGCGCGATGAGGCACTGTCAGCCCTCGAGCGTCGGGGGCTCGCGAATGGAGTTCGAGGAAAGCCTCGTCGCGTACTGTGGGGCCGGCTGACCGAAAACTTGGATACCGAAGAGTTGTCCAGAGAGGTCTGCTCCTTTCTCAAGTCTCGTGAAGGCTGGCGATCTGACGCGTAACGAAGGTCAGATGGTGACTAGTGGCCACCTCTCTCCAGGTCGTTGCGTTGCCGGGTCCTTCTTCGCTCCGGGCGCAACACGAGATCCAGGTATCGCCTGGGCTGTACTCCTCCCCGAGAAACGACTCATGCTCGACCAGACTGGCACAAAGCTGGTGTGACTGCTCGTATCCCTCCACACGGACAGGGCGACCCTTGAAGATGAGCCAAGCCTCATCTGTTGTGTACCTGATGTTCGCGTTCATCTTGATAACACGCCAGTCCAACTCAGCCACAGTTGGATGGTTGATAGCATAGTCACTGAACGTGGGAAGCCGGCGCAGGTGCGGAGATCCCGACCTCAGCGCTAGCCACATCAACCATTCCGTTCGCTCGACCAAATTCGGCTCGCCTCGGACCATATCCCCCGTATGAGGCGGGAACGAAGAACCGGCGACGGTCAAAGACCGCCACTCGACCAAGTTCGGTATCGCCTGAAGCATGGTCCGCAGTTGAAGAGCCAGGCGACGAGCGTGCCCAGTACTAATGGGACCGAAATCGATAAGCAGATCAGTGGAACCTCTTTCGGCCCCCAATTGGCTCATGATTCCGCCAAGGGATGGTTCCACACTATCTGGGTCAGCGAAGTCGTCCTCCTCGAGACGAAGGCATACCCCTCGATCGTCGGCTTGGATGATCTCTCCTATCGCATTCTGGTACCCTTCATCGCGAGCCAAGCCGCTAACAGGAATGGCAAGGAGACCTTGCTCTCGAAGATCGGCGAATAGGTGCGTCGCAGGGTGTGTGCTGCCGTCCGACATCAACCCGGAGTCGAGTAGGTAGACAACATCCACGAAGAAGGGACGTTGGACGGGCCAAGCATTGACGAGGGCTGTCGACACAGGCTTGAGATGTTCGTCCAGCGTCTTGAGAGGTTGATCCGTCTCGGCGCTGTGTTCAATCGGAGGAATCTCGATGAGCGGAGTCAGGCCATTCCGCACTTCCGGCATAAGTCTAGCGAGAGCACGGTACTCCCCAGCCTTGCCTTTGAGGATTGGTACATAGTGGCGATGATCGAACATGTTCCCCCCTTTCTTTCTGTTGTCTAACCTCGTTTGTGGTTCTCTCGCTGCATCCTGTTTCCGCCCCCTTTCTGTCAGCATCAAGTAGACTCGGCTGGGCTGGACAATCCTGCCCTGTCGGCCTTCGCATACAGGTAGTTGATAAACGCCGAGCATGCGACCAGCATGTAGCGGGCGTCCTCTGCCTCGACCGCTGACTGGTCCAGCAACGCATGGCGGATGCCGCCGGCATCGCTGGTCCACCCATACAGCTTCCCAAACCCTCCCTGCAGCGCCCTATGGATATCGATCTTGGCGTAGAGTTTCTTCAGCAGTTCGTCCAGGGTGCCTTTCTGGCCAAGCAAATGTGCACACGCTGCCTCGACAGCGCTGATCGATTCCTTCACTGAGTTCCGGTAATTGGGGTGTCCGGGTTTCATAAGACTCAGGGCCGTGTCGATGTGGAGCCGGACGCCAGGTATCCCCTCGGAGCTCCCGATTGCCCTCTCGACCTCCGCTATCTCTTCGGGGTCTGAGATCTGGCAAAGAACACCATCGACGAACCGATAGCCGGACATCTCTTCCGCTAGGACGCGGTTGAGCCTGTCAGTTGCCCATTGCTTATTGCCTCGAGATGCGCACCGGTCGACCATGAATTCGACCAAGTCATAGACATAAGCCCAATCGGCCTTCGCGAAGGCATTGGCCACCTGGTTGAGAATCGACTCGTAAGCCGGCGCCTCGTAGTGGACGGGAACCTTCAAGAACCCGTCAGCAATGATTCTGAGATTGGCCGCCCGCAGGTTCGGCTCCCTCAACACGATTTCTGACAACGCGTTCCACAGGCGTGCTCGCAGACCTGTATCGATGCTCTCAATCTGCATGACGTCGCGAGGCTTGTTGGCTCCCACACGCTCGGAGAATCGCATCCTCACCCCCCGTTCCTCATCCAACAGATGGCGTTCTAGCTGCCAGCCTTGCCCGCGTATCGCTTCCCTGCCAGTATCAGCTCGATGTCCTCAAGGTCGATCAGCCCCTGGGCCATCGCCTCCTCGACCAGGTGCTTGGCCTTCCACTGGCGATACTCGCGGAAGTACTCGGGCGGCAGATTGAAGGCGGTGGCCAGCCTAGCCATGGTGGCTGGCCGCGGGTACCGCTTGCCCGTCAGGTATAAGGACACTGAACCCTCGCTGATACCGGCGCGCACAGCAATATCTAGCTGCTGTGAACCCGTGTCCCGCACGAGCTCTGCCAGGGCTTCCCGAAATGGTTTCATAGTTCTTTGCATGGAGTAAACCCAGCATATCGCTCAGGCATACTTGCACTTGACAAACTGTAAACTGGGTGGTAGTTTACAAGCTGTAAACCACAGACAGGCGAGGTTATGCGAGCACTGATCACCGAGAGGATTGCTCGATACAACGAGCAGCGACTTCCTGGAGAACCGGAGATGACGCAGCGCAGGCTCGCGGCACTACTTGGTGTGACGGAAGGGGCAGTGAGTCTGTGGACTAACGGCAGACGTCCGGTGCCTCTTCGAATGGCGTTCAGAATTGCGGAGGTTCTTGGTTGCGGAGTAGACGACTTGTTCGCGCACCCCAGTTTACAGAATGTAAACCCTCACAGGGACGCCCCATGATCACGCAGGAACAGGCCGACGCCATCAGCCGGATCCTCGCGGAGGAGTACGAGACCAACCCCGCCTTCCGGGAGGTTGTGGACGCGAGGGCCGCTCGACTGGCCTCGTCTCCTTCCTTGACACCAGGGGCCGAAGCAGAGGCCAGTGGTCGTAGGCGCCGGTCAACCCCCCTGGCCGGCGCCGCCACGCCTTCAAGCGGAGAAGCGGCGTGAATCCCCAGGCGAACTCGATCCACGGACGGTGACCCATGCTGGACGTCTTCATAGTGGTCGGCATCATCGCGGCCCTGGTGGTGGTGGGGCTCGTCCTTACCCGCAGATCCGAGCCCACCATGGCCGGTCGGCAACGAGACGTCTTGTTCTCGCCCGAGGACCGGCGCTGCGTGTGCTGCGGAAGGACCACCATCTACAGCGCCCCCATGTGTCCCGAGTGCTGCGAGCACCTGCGTCGGTCTAGGGAGGGGGGTGAGACCGGATGAAGTCGGGTACGCCGAAGCCGGTGGGGGCGCCGCCGGCCGTTCTTGCTCTGCACAAGGATCAGACCCTGGACGCCAACGAGTGCGCCCACGCCATGAAGGAGAACGCCGAGCGCCTCCTGGAGGAGCTGGACGACTTCATGGACGACGGCGTGTTCACGCGGGCTGAGTATCGGCACGTGCGTGGGCACATCGCTCTGGGTCATCGGCTGGCCGAGGAGCAGTGCTCCATCCTCAAGTGGTCGTGGAAGAGCCTGATGGCCATCGAGAAGCTGATCGACGCCTACCGCTTGCGCATCCAAGAAATGAAGAAGGCCGCGGGGGGATGCGGCCTTCTTCGCGGGAATACAGCCCCACGGTAGCAGGAGGCAACTGCTATGACAAAGAGTCAAGCGAGTCAAGCACTAGAAAGGGCGCGACCCCAGGAGGGGGCGCTCATCCAGGTAGCAACGGAGCTGGGCGTGGTCAAGTATGCCGAGGGTGGGGGCATGCTGATCGATCTCACCAGCCCCGATCTCCAGAAGAAGTACAACGTGCTCGCGCCGGCGGCCACCATCGCCAAGGCGGACCCCAACTTCACCCCCTCGCTCTCCGTGATCCAGCTGAACCCGGACTGGGAGAACGGCGGCGATTTCTACCCCATCGAGACCAGCGGTCAGGGCGAGAACAAGAAGGTGAAGGCCCTGGCCCTCACCAAGAAGGCCCTGGACCAGATCGCCCAGAAGGCGGGCATCGAGGATCTGGGTCCCGAGATTGTCTACTTCGGCGAGCACAGCGAGAACGTGCGCGTGACCTGGCGGGCCCGCATCCGCAACCAAGACGGCTGGAACTTCCGCGAGATCTTCGGCAGCCAGGAGTGGATCGAAGAGGCGGAGATAGAACTGCTCAAGGCCAAGCCGCCGGAGTGGGCCCAGAAGGGCCAGAGCGCCTACGCCAAGTGGTGGGCGGAGAACTGGTGGGGCCGGGTGCACAAGTTCCGGGTGCGCATGACCGAGACCAAAGCCCGTCTGGCCGCCTACCGCCAAGCGCTCACCGTCAAGCAGAAGTACCTGCCCGAGGAGATCAAGAAACCCTTCCTGGTGGTTTCGCTGACCTATACGCCGGACACCTCGGACCCCGCCGTTCTTGCCATGCTCATGGGTCAGGGGCGCGAGGCCACCGGCCTCCTCTACGGGTCCGCACCGGAGCACGCTGGCGGGCCGGCCGACGAGCCTCCAGTGGTCGAGGTCGACCCCCAAGATGAACGACCACCGTGTGACCCGGAGACCGGGGAGGTCTTCGACGCCGAGCCCGAGCCGGAGACCCACGGCGAGCGGCCGAAAGACGACCGCACCATCCCGCGGGGCAAGTACGCGGGCCGGTTGCTCTCTGAGGTCTGCAAAGAAGACGAGGCCTACTCCCGCCAGCACTTTCTGAAGGTCGATCCGCCGCTGGGGCCGCTGACTGAGGACTGGCTGAACTACTGGTATCCCAAGGATGACTTCCATGACGTCAACTTCTGAGGGTCCAAACCCCAGCGGTTTCTGCATGTGTGGTTGCGGACAGAAGACGCCCATCGCCAAACGAAACCGCAAGAACGGCGACGTGAAAGGGCAGCCCGTAAGGTTCGTCAAGAACCACACTTGGCGTGTGTCTGTCGGTGAGCGGTTCTGGAGCAAGGTTGAGATTGGGGCACCGGATGAGTGCTGGCCCTGGACGGGAGCCAAAACCAAGGGTTATGGCAGTCTGCGGGTTGGCGACCACGCTGTCTACGCTCATCGTCTTGCCTACGAACTGACCTACGGACCGATTCCTGAAGGCCGCGGATTCCACGGGACGGTTGCCATGCACACCTGTGACAACCCGGCGTGCTGCAACCCCGGACACATCGTCATCGGGACGCAGGAAGAGAACCTGCGGGATATGTCTGCGAAATGCCGGGGCCGTAACCAGAGCGGGCCACAACGGCGGCCCGGAGGGAGGCCAGCGTGCGCTCCTTCCGCATAGCTCACACCGCCGACTGGCACATCGGAGCCTCCTATATCCATGGCGACGAAGCCCGACAGGGCCTCAATACCCGGCTACTCGACTTCCGTGACGCAATTGAGCGTTCGTGCCGCCAGATGGTGGAAGAACGCGTCAATCTCATGCTGTTTGGTGGCGACGGTTTCCGCGACTCGAAGCCAAGCCCCACCGAAGTAGCGGTGTTCCGCTCTGGGCTAGACATACTCTGCGACGCTGGTATCCCGACCGTAGCCATCCCTGGCAATCATTGTCTTCCGAGACAGATAGGCCGGACACACGCGCTCAGAATCTTCGATGGCTATCGCGACCTGGTCACAGTGGTCGACCATCCGCAGGTGCTCCAAGCAAGCGGTCTTCCCGTTGCCTGCTTCCCCTACCCGAGCCGCGCCCATCTGGCGGCTCAGGATCCCGAGTTCGAGAAGCTCTCACTCGACGAGCAGAACCAGAGGATCGTCGAGCTGTCGCTCAAGGTGCTCCGCAAGCTGGGAGCTGAAGCCGAGCAGATGGCCGGCCCCTTGGGCTGCGTCCTTCTGGCGCACGGCACCATCGGAGGATCCAAGGTCGGGGCCGAGCAGTCCACGGCGTTCCTGCGTGAACCGGTGCTGCCGCTGTCGGAGATCAATGGACTTCCGTTCATCTACCAGGCATGGGGCCACCTGCATCGCGCCCAGAACCTCGACGGTGGGCGTTTCGACGTCGGCCGCATCCGCTACTCCGGGTCGATCGAGCGCTGCGACTTCGCCGAGGCCGACGAGGACAAAGGCTGGTGGCTCATTGGACTGAGCCCAGGTCCGGAATATACGGTCCAGTGGCGCTCGTCCGAGCCTCGGCCGTTCGTGGACATCGATCTGGGCGCGGACATAGACCAAGGCTGCGACGAACTCATCATGGCCCGAGTGCTGGACGTCTCGGGCGCCGTGGTCCGCGTCACCTACACCGCCACCCCGGAGGTGGCCCGCACGGTCGACCACGCCGCCATCCGGCGGGCCCTGCTCGCCGCCGGCGCGGCGAAGATCCACGGACCCTTCGCCAAGATCACCCACACCGTGACGGAGGCCTCGGAGGACCTCACCGAGGATACCGACATGCTGACCGGCTGGAACCAGTGGGCTGCACTGCAGGGTATCGATGGCCCGCGATTCGACCGTCTGG
This sequence comes from Spirochaetales bacterium, assembly GCA_016930895.1. Next base: position 12,091 of record JAFGFV010000531.1, read on the forward strand.
ACGCCACGGTCCGTGAAGCCCTGGAGGTGCTGGCGTGAGGACCGTTTGGTTTGCGAACGATACCCCGCTCACCGAGGAGGCGGGCCGCCTGTCCATTTCGGCGGAGGCTCTGGGGCTGCCCGCTGGCTACTGGCCTGACCAGGTCATAGTCAACGGCTACAGCTACAGCTGCACCTCGGTGGGCGGCTGCGGATCCTCGCAGCTCTACCGCCGCGATCAAGGAGGGGCGGAACTGACCGTGTGTGCGGAGGAGGGCCTGATATGAGACTCGAGACCCTCACTCTGCACAACTTCAAGAGCTATCAGGACGCGGAGCTAGATCTCTCCAACGTCGCACTGGCTAGCGTGGTAGGGGCGAACGGCTCAGGCAAGAGCAGTCTGCTGGAGGCCGTGGTGTTCGCCCTCACCGGCGCCCGAGGCCTCCGCAATCTCGACTCCTTCATCCGCCAGGGCGAGGAGGAGTGCCGCGCCTCGCTCACCTTCACCATGGGGGCCGAGCGTTTCCGCATTACCCGGACCCGCTCCAGCCGCGGCAGCGGCAAGTCCACGGTGGAACTAGCCCGAGAGGAGAACGACCTCTGGGCGGCCGAGGGCACGGGCGCCCGGGACACCGACGCACGGATCGGGGAGATCTTGGCCGTGGACGAGGACATCCTGCTCTTGACCAGCATCGTCGCCCAGGGCGATGCGGGATCCTTCTTCGCCCTTCGTCCCGCCCAACGCCTGGAGGCCTTCGCGGCCATCCTGAAGCTGGATGAGCAGTACGGCCCCCTGGAGCGCTGCTTCAAGGCCCAGGCGGAGGAGGCCAAGGCGGGTCTGGAGGAGAACCGCCGCGAGGTAGTGCGGCTGGAGAGCGACCTGGCCACGCTCAACTCAAGAGAGGGGGACCTGGCGGACGATCAGCAACGCCTGGATCGGGCGAAGAAGGAGCAAGCGGCCGCCGAGGGGGATCTTGGCCGGGCGCAGGAGAGTGCCGAGGCCGCCAAAGAGGCAGTGCGCGAGGCCGAGGAAGCCAAGCGGCGCCTGGAGGAGCTCGAACGGCGGCACTCAGGTCTTGCCGGGCGAGAGACCGACCTTCTGAGAGAGAAGGAAAGCCTCCTGCGCAGGGTCGAGGGCAGGCCGGAGCTTGAACGGACCCTGAAGAGTAGGCCCGACATCGAGGCCCAACTGGCCGCCCTCGCCGAGGCCGAAAGGGCCGATGCCCACGCAAGGCAGCGCCGGGCGGTGCTGGAGGCCGATCTTCGTGCAAGGACCCAGGCCGTCCAGGAGACGGCCGCCCAGGGCAAGCCCAAGGCGGCCGAGCTGGAACGGCTGAAGACGAGCGCCACCGACCTGAACGATCGGGTGTGCGTCATTCGGGGAGCAGTAACGCCGGTCTGTGACCGCTGCGGACAGCCCATCGCCGACCAGGCGCTCACGCGGACGCTCACGCAACTCGAGGGCGAGTTGGAGCAGGTATCAGCCCGCCGGGATGCGCTCGGCGAAGAGGTCGAGTCTCTCCGGGCCAAACTGGCCGCTCAGAAGGCCGAGGCCGAGAAGACTAAGGACGAGATAGCGACTCTGCCGCCGCTCACCTACGACCCGGCCGAGGAGAAGCGTCTCGCCGCCGGCCTCGAACAACTGAACGAGATCCCGGCCAAGCTGGCCGAGATCTTTGTGTGCGAGGAACGGCTGGCGGCCGTGGCCGGCGAGCTCGAGACGGTGAAGCGCGATCTGGCCGATCCGGAGTTGGTCACCGGCCTCCGAGAGGCCCGGGACCGGTCCGCCGAGGCGGACGAAACGGCCCGCACCTGGATCGCGGCCGGCCTGGAAGTGCAGAAGGCCCAGGGTTGCATCGACGTGCTCGCCCGGGAGATCTCTGAGCTGGAGAAGACGATCGCCCGCCACCAGGAAGCCATCCGGATCCTGGGGCCCAGCCGGGACCAGCTCGCGGCGTGCCAGAGGCGCTGCCGCGAGCTGGAGGAGGCCCAGGCCGACGCCGAGCTCCTGCGCAAGGCGTTTTCCAAGTGGGGGATCCCAGCGCTCATCGTGGGGAGCGTACTCGCTGCGCTGGAGCGGGAAGTGAACGAGCTCCTCGCCCTGTACGACGGCGGACTCGCGGTGCGCTTCGAGAGCGAGCGCGAGACCGCCAACGGCACCCGGGACAGCCTGGAGATCCTGGTCTACGACGGCCGGGACTGGAGACCCTACGAGACCTTCTCCGGTGGAGAGAAGTACCGGGTGGCCTCGGCCATGCGCCTCGGCCTCGCCCTGCTACTCGCCCACCGGTCGGGCGCCCGGGTGGAGACGCTCATCGTCGACGAGCCCGAGGGCCTGGACGTGGAGGGCCGGCAACACCTGGCCCGGATCCTCGAGCACCTGAGCGACCACTTCGGCCTTGTGCTGCTGCTCACACACTACGAAGACCTGAAAGAGGCCATGCCCTCCCAGATCCTGGTCAGCCGTGACGGAGACGGGCTGTCTCGAGTGGAGGTCATGGCGTGAACCTTCCGCCGGACGGAGAGCGCGTCTCCCTCGAGGAGATGGACAGGATCTTCGGCCCCGACTGGCGTTACCCCTACTGCAGATGGCCGCGGGAGTCGGCCGACTCTCCTGGTTCCGCACGCACCGGCAAAGACCGAAACCCGAGGTCCGAGACCGATCCGTCGCTCAAGCAACTACGCCTGGAAGAGGAGGCGACGTAATGGACATCACCACCATAACCATGCCGGCGGAGGAAGCCCAGGCCAAACTGGAGGCCTACCAGAGGGCCCTCAGGCGACGGGCCGACCAGGAGTACGAGGCCATCGCCGCCGGATATGAAGCCCTGGCTGCCGGCACACCGCTCATCAACCTGACCGAGGCCATGCGCGCCGGCGGGTTCGACGAACAGGCCCGACCCAGACTGGCCATCGCCCGGGCCGATCGGCGCCAGGTGGAGTTCAGCTGGCGCTGGAACTCAAGCCGCGGTGTCTTCGACACCCGAAGGACCAATCACTTCTCCCCCTCGCTGGCCCTCGAGATCGATTTCCCGGACCGACCCGAGCGACCTCGGTATCCACGCGGCTACGCTCTCGTGCCCTTAGTGCCGGCGGATCTAGGGATTCCGGTCCTCGACATGCGGCGCCTTTTCGTCCTTTGGGAGGTAGAGCAGTGGTCGGACCGGAGTCTCCTTGCCGTCCCGGACCGGGATCCATATCTGCTCGAGCACCTGGGCGGAGATCTCTACGCGGTGGTGGCCGGGTGGGAACTCACTGAGCTCGAGCGGGCCGTGATGGCTGGGAGGGCTACCGCCTGAGTGACCCCGGATCTGCAGGGGACTGATGAGTCTACGAGGAGGAGCCGTGTCCAAACGCGAAGACCCGACCTCAACCGCTGCCACGGCCCTGGCTGAGCCCGAGACCGGCCCCACGGATCTCTGGCTCATGCCGCACCAGGATCGGGATCCCTACCCGGTCCCCCGTGAGGATGCCTTCAAGGACGAGGAGGGGGAGCAACTCGACTTCATCGGGGGCGCCGATCTCGGGGCTTGTGCATACCGACTGATCGACAAGCACTCGACCAGGTTCGGCTTCCTAGGGAGCTACACTGTCGTCTTCCGGTGGCGGGCCAAGGGCGGAAAGAACAAGGGCAAGCCTGTACTCGGCCGGTGCCAGAAGACCGCCGGTCTACTCAAGGACTTCTCCAAAGCGGACTTCGTGATCTGGGCGGCGGCCGATCATTGCCAGGCCGCCAACATGACCTTCAGGGACATGGAAGCCCTGGTCTTCCACGAGCTCTGCCACGCCGGCGCATCCGAAGACGACCAAGCGCGGGTGGAGCCCCACGACTTCGAGGGGTTCGTGTTCGAACTTCAGGAGTACGGAGCCTGGACCCGGGATCTCCGCTGGGCGGCGGAGGCCTTCCGGCAGCCCACGCTCTTCGAGGAGGCCGCCGGTGCTCAAGGCTAAGGTGGCCGGTGATCGCCTCACCATCATCGCCGAGGACAAAGAGGACCAGGAGGATCTCATGCGCTGGGTCGTGGCCATCGGAGCTGGGGAGTTCCACGCCGCAAACGGCCGGCGGGCCATCGTGGTCGGCACCGCTCAGTTCCTGCTCTCCACGCAGTGGCGAATCGACCTGGATCTCCTGGCGCCGCCGGTAAGCCTGGAGCTCCAGCCGGCCGACGACGATCACCCCTTCCCCTCGCTGCTCCACCAGGTGCTCTATTCGGCCCGCAGAGCCCTGGGGCGGTTCTTCGATTCGGCCGGAGGGTGCACATGAGCGACGAGATCACAAGCGCGGGGCAATACCGCAGGCGTCCGGCCCCCAAAGAGAGGAAGAAACTCACCCCGGAGACGGCCCTCAAGAGGGCCTGCATAGCCTACCTGGAGCTGCAAGGCTGGCTTACCAAGCCCTGGTTCCAGCAGGGCATCGTGCCCCAGAACTGTCGGGGCATGCCCGACCGGATCGCCATAAAGAACGGCCGGCACGTGTGGCTGGAGTTCAAGGCCCCGGGCAAGGACCTCAGGCCCGATCAAAGGCTGCGCAAAGCCGAGCTGGAGGCGGCCGGTGCCATGGTGCTCGTGGTGCATCGGCTGGAGGATCTCTACGTGCTGGGTGAGGAGCGACAGCTGCTCCTGGGAGGGCGGTGATGGCCGGCAAGACCCCGTCCACGAGTGTGGTGCTCTACAGCCCCGACGAACTGCTTAGCCGGCCGATCGAACACGCCATCGAGGGCCTGAGTTGCCGGGAGATTGCCGCCGTGATCGGCTGCAGCCGGACGGCCGCCAACCGTATCTTGCGGGGCGATCGGGACCTCGAGCCGGGAGAGGAACGGCGCCTGCGGGAGTGGCTGGCTGCTCAGTCGAGCTCACGGTGGAGCACCGATGGCTAGACTTCGTAACCGCATCGTCAAGGCCGATTACTGGAGCGACGGCGATCTCCTGCAGATGCCTCGGGAGAAACGCGAAACCTATCGTGGGCTTTTCGCGGTGGCCGAGGATTCCGGCTGCCTGGAGGACAACCCCTTCACCTGGAAGCTCCTCCTGTGGCCCGGTCCGCTCGACGTGGACATCACCGTTGAGCTGCTCGCCCAGTGGCGAGACGACTTCGTAGCCCAGGGAAAACTGGTCCCGTACTGGGTCGAAGGGCGCCGCTATTTCTTCATAAAGAGCTTTCCAAAACACGAGCATCCGCGAAACCCACAAAAGAACGATTTACCACTTCCACTTTGGATCTCGTGGGTTCCTCACGGCAAAGATGACCGAAAGGGCTCCTACCAATTCGACGATGAACTTTTGGCTGCATACATCGCTAATCCGGAGGCCGTCATACAACGCTTGAACAAGCGTCGTACAAAGGTTGTACAAGGCTCCTACAACGCCCCCTGGGTACAACGCCCCCTGCCCTGCCCTGCCCTGCCCTTACCCCCCTACCCCCCTGAACTAAAAAGGGCTGTGGAAAACCTCCTCCACCTGGCTGCTACCGTGACGAGTCGACGTGGCAGCTGGATACCCAAGACCCCCGACGCAGAGATGTTCGCCGCGCTGCTTGAACGCTACCCTGCGGTTCAGCTGGAAGCCGAGCTGCAGAAGTTCAAGGCCGCCATGGCCCAGACCGATCGGATTCGATTCGGCCGGCTCTTCTTGCGGCGGCTCGATCGCGTGGAACCCGACCGACGCCTGGGCAGCGTGCGCAACCCACAGGCGCGGGAGACACGCATCGCGCGCGCCTTGGCGCAGTGGGAGGCGACCGCGGATCCGTCCATGGCACAGGGCATGTGCCAGCCGGACGAGTGGGAGGAGGTGGTCAGGCGCCGAGGGCTGGCGGAGGAAGAGGGCGAGACTGGGAAGGGGGCAGTCCCGGCGAAACCGGGAGAGCCGGGGCAGAAGGGCGACCAGGACGCTGAGTGGGCCGGTGTGGACTTCGGGGAGGAGAAACCACCGGGAACCCCCTCAAACCCCGACCCCCCGCCTCAAGAACGCGACCGTCCGCCGCCGCGGAAAAAAAGCGCAGCGGCCGCTCGGGGGCCATAGACCGCGAAAGGAGCAGCGGATGGGTGGGGAGAGGGTGGTGAGCCGGCTCGTGGACGGGGCCTGGCCGGCGGGGCTGTCGCTCTGCGTGCGCGGGCGGCAGGTGGGCGCTATGATCGCATGTGGTCCACTCCAGTTCCGGTTCCGGGGGGTCGTCATGGAAGATCGGAGCCAACAAATCGACTACTGTCTTGAACTCGCTCGGCTGGAAAGCCTTGTTGTTTCGACACTGGACGTCCTGCTCCGAGACAGCGAGCACAGTCCTGTTCGTGCAAAGCACCTGGTCATGGAGGCGTTGCGGCTTCTGAGAGATCTCCGCGACAGCTGCGATGTGATGTACGCGCTTGCCAGGATCAAGAAGGAAGAAGAAGAGAGACTAAAGGCGGCTGAGAAGGAGGCGTTCGAGGCAGCCCAGAGATCGAGGTGGTGGAAAGCGGCCATAGCTCACATCGGGAGCTTGCTGTTGAGTGTCGCGGTCTTCGTCTTCTTGTTGTGGAGCGAGCCTGGGGTGCTGGTCTACCTGTCTGTCTTCTTGGTCGGACTTGGAGCCGCGAATCTTACCCAGGGTTTCTTGAGGCCGCCCGAGAGGGGCTGGAGCTTCCTCTGGGGCCAGAACTGCTGGGCCGGCGCTCTGTACATGGGAATACTCACGTTGGCCTTCGCCTACGTCGCCATCGAGGTGCTCTCGCGCAACGGCGTCGACATGCAACGCGCTATCGACCTAATCGGCGGCTAGCCGAGTGGGTAACCACAGAGTGGCTGACTAGGTATCGAGTCGGGGGCTCCGACCTCGGCCGGCGGGGGCTTTTGCTATAGTTCTGTTTGGACCAGCTACTGCGGTCGGTTAGGGGCGGGTAACCGGTGGCGAGGTACTACAGAAAGACCTCCTCTTCGATCGGGCTAGATCTCCTCTATGTCCAAGAGGCAGACACATATCAGATGGTCTGGCCCGACGGCACAGCGCGGAGCTTCCCGGGCACAATACCCCAAGATGTTGCGGGCACACTGGAGGAGATATCCCTTGAGCAGTTCAGGGGAGAGCTTCTGCGCCGACAGTGGGAGAAGCCCACCAGAACCCGGCCCCGCAAGCTAGTCAGGCTCACACCGGGGCGACGGCTTCTCAGGGTTCTGGGGATTGTTCTTGTACTCATCGCGATCTTCCACTTCGTTGTGGCAGCGATCTCCTGGGACGCCGGGGGGTGGTTCCCGATCCTCATCGGCCTCTTCTCAGCAGGCCTGGGCATCTGCCTGTACTCGGGGGTGACACGTCATTCCGCCAAGCAGATCGCCAAGCGTTCGGCTGCGTTTGTCCTGGGTCTGGCCGTCCTTGTCTTCCTGACTGCTTGCGGGCTGGTTTCGGTCGACTACCTTGGCGGGGGTTCTGGTCTTTCCGCTGACTCCGCGGCCGGGGCCGACAAGCGGAACGGGTCCACGACCACCACTCAAGCCCTGGCGCTCAGCCAGGAAGCGTGGACGCTGGATGAGCTTCCAGCGATCAACGATTCGCGGAATGCTCTCATGGAACTCGCCGAGGAGAAACTGGCCCCTTGGTCAGGTCTGGAACCTCCAGGAGAGGAGCACCTCGTCGTCGAAGAACTTGAGGCCCTTCTGGACCAAGCCGGATCCCTGGAAGGAGGTGCACTCTTGCTTTCCGCTATGTCGTCTAGCCCACTTCCCGAACTCATCGAGACCTGGATTGACGTTCTCGAGGAGTTGGTCGGAGCCGAGAGAGCTCTAGCTGAAGACTTCAGTGTGGAGAATGCCACCGCCAATGATTTGGCGTGGGAGAAGGAGGGGCGCGCATACGAAAGACTCGTTGATTACTACAATTCGCACCGACTGCGATTCATCCATCCTAGAGAGTAGTACCCGTGCCACTGCGCGGCGGAAATGGTCGTCCATCACGGGAGCGAGACGGCTCCCGTAAGGATCTGACGGAGGTGAAGTGTTGTTAGACCTCCTCAGCACCGAGCCCAATCCGCCGCTCCCAAGCTCGGCCACTAGGGGCCACCGCCATGTGACATCCCTCGAATTGGGTCACAACACGGTGGCCCATGGGCTACAAGGACGGGACGTTTTGCGGTACTGTGGTAGGTGCCGCCGTCGGGTGGCCACAGTGTGTTTTATGCCGAGGGGGGTCAACAACACCAGATGCAGGTCGAGATCGCCCTATTGGCCGACTACGCGGCCGTAACTGAACACAAGAAGTTGGTTGTCTGCGGACTGTTTGACAGCATCGGCACTCTCGACCTGCCTGCCAAACACACCCGAATGTACCTGGCGGTGAAGGCTAGGGTATACGGCGGCGAAGAGGACCAACACAAGCTGATGGTCCGACTAGTAGATCCGGATGGGGCTGACCTCATTCCAGCTCTAGACGCTACCCTCAGCGTTAAGAGGGATAATCCATCTGCCGATGTAGTACAGCACCTCGTGCTTCAGATGGACAACGTTGAGCTGAAGCGCCCGGGGCCGCATTCGTTCGACATCTACGTTGACGGTCAGTTCTCAGAGAGGGTCTGCTTTGAGGTAATCCAGATCCGGCCTAGCGGGCCTGCATAGGAGCCGAGGTAAGTTGGCCCATGGCGGGGACGATTTTGCAAACGCGGCCTTCAAGCGTCTTGAGAAGACCAGACGAAGCGGCAGTGGTTGGGGGCCTGATCACTACGCCCGTCTTTTTGGGGGGTTTGGCTTTGGGGCCCGAGAGGGCAAGAAACATACGATATACTTTGAGCCCGGTCATCCTGACAACTGTGTGATGATTCCGCGGCATCGTGAGTTGAAGCCGTATTCGGCGATTGAGGCAGTACGAGCGATTGACGCCATGCTGGAGCGTCGGAAGGGCCAGACATGAAAGACCTTGCCTACTATCGCAGGCTGCAGTACGAGTTGGTGTGGGAGCCTAGAGACGATGAAGGGGACCGCTATTTCAAGGTCTGCCTGAGGGAGATTCCACAGGTCAGTAGCTGGGGCCGAACCAAGGTGGAGGCAAAGGGACGTTTGTTTGAAGCCTTGGACGACTTCCTAGAGTGGCGGATTGCGGAGGGTCTCTCGATCCCGGAGGCGGACCGGCCGTGGGTCGAACCCGAGAACGTCGAGTCATTGGCGTTCGAATCGCAGGCCAGTCGACCGACAGAATGGGTCACGATTCCGGCCGACGCGGCTGAGCCGTGGAATAACCGAAAGCCGATCACGACGACGCGCGATCCGATGGAGAACCTGGCCGGTCGCATCGACTTTGCGGAGATCCCTGCCTGAACCTCCTTTTGCGGCGGGCCCACCTGCTATTGATGCAAACTGGGGGGCAAGGATATCGCCAATCCCGGCCGCGTTCTCTTGCGTTGTGGTTGGTTCTCCGACTCCCGCGGCTGCCCTCTTCGCTTGCTCCCCAGCTCGGCCGGCTGGGGTACCTCCTTCTCTGCCAGGAACAGACCTGCCAGTGTCGAAACCATGAAGGCAAGGCCCCGTCGGCAGCTGGCCTATTCTGCTGGGCGGGGCCTTTGCGCACCGCGCACGGCCAAACCTCTTCATCGCCGCCGCCGAATGTGGGACGATGAAGCATCGGCGAGGGTCTGAGCCCGCTCTCCAAGCGGGTTTCCACGCATAACGCAGGGGCTGTCACACCCGTCTGCTAGGCTTCCTTCCGGGGGAACGACTCGGAGGGAGGAACGCCGTGAGCCCGCTAACCGAGATACCGACCCACAGGCAGCCCACTAAGGTCATCACCAACGCCGCCATCCACGCCATTGCCCAGGCGCTCGCCGCTGGGGAAGAAGCCGGCGCACCAACGCTCAAGGCTCTGGCCGATCAGGTGGTCCGCGAGCGGATCCGGGACTGGACGGAGAAGGCCACCACTGAGATATCGGCCGTCTGCGACGCCGCGATCGCCAAAGCTCTCAAGGACTGGAAGAAGAGAAAGGGCGATCTCGATCACCAGGTGGCCCGGGCGATCGCCAACGCCCACACCCAAGGGGTGATGGACCGCTGGGCGGCGGCCGCCATCGCCCAGGTGGAAGCTGAAATCGACGAACGGGGCCTCATCTCCACCGACATCCTTCGCGCCATCACCTTCACCCGGCCGCCCCGCAAGGGGGAGAGCGCCCCGCAGAAGACCGACGGGGTGGTGGCCGTGGACGATGAGTTCTTCCAGTGGTGGCTCAATCAGCTGGGCGAACACGGCATCAACACTTCCAATCGTCTCCGACTGCGTCTGCTGCTGGTGGCGGCTCTGGACTGGGTCAGGGAGTCGGACTCCGACTGGCGGGACCCGAGGCTGGCGGGTCTGTAGGACGTGGCAGCCGTCCTGGAGCGATCGCGGGTGCAGGAGGACGTCATGGCGCAGGAAGAGGCAAAGCAGGGGTCGGTCTCGCGACTCAAGCGCTTCGGTTCGGTGGAGGAGATCTGGGACGCCCTCGAGGAGTATCACAGCTTCCACGACGGCATTGTGCGCAAAGGCCCCGGGTACGGCGGAGACCTGGAACTCCGCATAAGCCCTGAGCACATCCTGCGCGCGAACCAGGCCATTGACCGGGCCATGGTTCGGCTGGCTGCAGTCGAGCCGAAGCTGCATCTACTGCTTCACCATTACTACCGCCGGGGCCTGTGTGAGGACGCCGGCGGCTGGTTGGAGGCTGCAGCCAAGTCCGGCCTGATTCTCACGAAGAAGGAGCGCTTCGCCCGGGGGGCTTTTGACTACATCCTGGAGCGAGCGGTCTGGGTACTCTTCGCACTACACCGGGGGTCCAGACGCGGATGGTAACCGTAAGCAAACTCTTGACGCTGCTGGAGCGGTGTGCATAATCGGGTTTGTCGGTTCTTTTCGTATGCCCAAAATCAGGTCGGTGATCTTGCCGGCCTTTTCTTTTTCCTCGTCTTTCCAAGGAGACCGCATGTTCGCGCCTTCCTACAGGTGCAGTGTCTGCGGGCGCAGGCATACCAGTCGCGGCGCGGCCGAAGCCTGCGCTCGGCGCGACTACCTGCGCCTCATGCGAGAGCCCCCGCAGCGCCCGAGAGTTAGACCGCATAGGAGTTAGACCGTGGCCGCACCCCGAACCAAGGCGAAGAAGGACGCGGACCGCCTCCAGGTCAGCCGTTTATACCTGGAAAACCGGCCAATCGGCGAGATCGCCCGCCTGGTGGGCATCAACCGTCTGACCGTCCTTGCTGACATCCGGGCGGTCAGAGAGGAGTGGGCCCAGAAACGGGTGGGCAACTTCTCGGCCTGGGTGGCCCAGGAGTTGGCCCGGGTGGACCTCGTGGAGCTACGGGCCTGGGAGTGCTTCCACCGCTCGGTGGGCGAGCACCGCAAGGACAAGACCCGGCGGCTGGAGGGCGTCAGGGGCGCGTCCAGCCTCGAGGAGACGCTGAGCGAGGAGCTGGTGGGCGACGGACGCTTCCTGGACCTGGTCCTTAGATGCGTGGCGGAGCGGGCCCGGATCCTGGGGCTCTACGCGCCCACCAAGTCGGAGGGCAGGTTTGAGCACGAACACCACCACACCGTCCAGAGTGAGTTCGATCGAGAGTTTGCGCGCCTCGTGGAGCGGCTTGACCAGCGAGGAGAAGGCCCAAGGCCTGGAACGGGTGAGAAGCTACCTCGAGGGTTCGAAGAGCCTAGTTGATTGGGCCTTTGCCCGGCGGCTGATCGACGGCCGGCCCTTCGACTTCGAAGCGCACCGCTACCTGGAGGGCATCTACCGGGACGAGAGCCCCTATGTGGTGATCCGCAAGGCCGCCCAGATGGGGGCCTCGGAGTACGCGATTTCCCGGGCCCTTCACTTCGCGATTACCCGGGGTGGCCGGACCATCTACTACTTCCCCACCGACAACGACGTGGGGGAGTTCTCCCGGGACCGCTTCGGCCCGGCGATTACCCGTTCGGAGTACCTGTCCGCTCTGGTCAAGGACACCGACACCGCGGGGCTCAAGCAGATCGGCGAGGGGTCGGTCTACTTCCGGGGCACGGGCAGCCGCACCCGCATGAAGAGCGTGCCGGCCGACTTCCTCATCTTCGACGAGCTCGATGAGATGGTGCCGGCCAACGTGGAGCTGGCGCGCAAGCGGCTGGGGCACTCAAGCTATGGTTGGGAGCTCTACATCTCCACGCCCTCCTTCCCCGGATACGGCATCGATCTGACCTTCGAACACACCGACCAGCGCCACTGGTTGCTCAGGTGTCCGGGCTGCTCGAGCTGGCACTGCCTGGAGGACGAGTTCTTAGAAGCCCACGGCAGCCCCCAGGACCCGCGGGCCGAGATCGTGTTCGTGAAGGGCGAGCCGGGCCGGGAGGCCATCGTGTGCACGGACTGCGGTCACGCCCTGGATCCGGCCGAGGGCGCCTGGGTGGCCAAGCGGCCCCGGGAGGCGCGCCGCGGGTATGCGGTCTCCAAGTTCACCTCCACGGTGCTCTCCCAGCAGGACCGGAGCCGGGGAGCGCTCACCAAGCCGGCGGCGCTTCTTCGCCTGTGGCGCGAGACCCAGTTCCCGGGGGAGTTCTACAACTCGGAGCTCGGGCTTCCCTACCTGGATGCCGAAGGCGGCCTGGTCGAGCAGGAGCTCCAGGCCCTGGTGGGGGGCTACCCTCTGATGGCCTCCGGCCAGGATTGCGTCATGGGCGTGGATCAGGGCAACGGCCTTCACATCGTGGTGAAAGAGCCCAAGGACAAGGGCTATGCGGTCACCGTATACGTGCACCACGAGCCCATGACCGACGCGATCTTCTCGCATCTGGACCACATGATGGACGACTTCGACGTGCGGGCCTGCGTGATCGACGCACTGCCCAACACCCATGCCGCCCGGGCCTTTGCCCGGCGCTTCCGGGGCCGCGTGTGGCTCAGCTACTACACCAACCAGAAGGGCAAGGTGGCCTGGGGCTTTGACGCCGAGAACACCCCGATCGTCAACGTGAACCGCACCGAGGCCCTGGACGCCTGGCGGGATCTCCACAAACAGGCCAAGCGCCGCATCCCCCGCATCGAGGGCCAGGTGACCGCCTATGTGAAGCAGATGACCAACATTCTGCGCTCGATAGAGGAGGACCCGGTGACTGGAGCCAAACGCGCCACCTGGATCAAGCGGGGCCCGGATCACTTCGCCCACGCCGACTCCTACGCCGAGCTCGCTCTCGGCCGGCGGGGGGCGTTCATGGCCACGGCTACGGTACTGGGTTGAGCCATGGCGAAGGAGAAGCAGCCAAGAACGCCGGTCGCCACCGCCACCATCCTGGAGGCTCCCCAGAATCCCACCGGCGAGAGCCAGCAGATCAACCTGGGGGAGTGGAACTACGACGAGCACGAGTGCGTGCCCCCTGTCGTCGACCTGAAGACGCTGGCCGGCCTGTACTCCCGCTCGGTGCCCCACAAGGCCTGCGTGGACGCCAAGACCGTCAACTGCGTGGGCCTGGGATACCTTCTGAAGCCCAAGGAGGGGGCGGACAAGGACCGGGCCAAGGAATATGCAGCCCTGATCGAGGACTGGTTCGATCTGTGCGCCCGCCGCGACGACAAGACCTTCGAGGAGTTGCTGTCGGCTGCCCGCAAGGACGAGGAGTCGGTGGGCTTCGGGGCCATCGAGATCTCCCGCAAGGGCAAGGGCATGATCGACGGCCTGTTCCACGTGCACGCTTACACGCTCAGGCGCCGCAAGGCGCGGGATGGCTGGGTGCAGAACGTGGAGGGAGAGTACCGCTACTTCCGCCAGTACGGCAAATCCCTTGCGGACATCAAGGCC
>JAFGFV010000532.1 GCA_016930895.1 Spirochaetales bacterium
ACTTGGCGTCTGCCAGCCGGAACCGGCCGCCGCGGTGCACGACGAAATCCACCTCCTTTGTGCGATCTCTCCAGAAGTTGATGTCCCAGCCGCCGCGCTGGTTGACCTGCAGCCGGCGCAGCTCCCCGAACACCAGGGTCTCCCAGAGCGCTCCCGCCAACGGTGAGCTCAGAAGCTGCCGAGCGCAGCGAACCCTGACCAGGAACGCCATGAGCCCCGAGTCGGTCAAGGAGAGCTTGGGCGACTCGACCAGCGACTTGGTCCGATTGGAGAACCACGGCTCCAGCAAGGCGACCTGTTCGGTGGCCTCGAGCACGCTGAGCCAGGCCGATGCGGTCAAACCGCTGATCCCCACCTCCCGGGCCAGATGCGACCGGTTGAGCAGTTGCGCGCTCCGCAGGGCAGACACCCGGACGAAGCGCTCGAAGTCCCGCAAACTCGCCACCTGGAGCAGCTGCCGCAGGTCGCGTTCCAGGTAGCTGGCCACGTAGGAGCGATGGAACCCATCCGCGTCCAGGTCCGGCTTCGCGTGCAGTTCCGGAAATCCTCCCCGGACCATGAACTCGAGGAGATCCAGGTCTGGCCGCGCCGCGCGGACCTGTGCCCACGACAAGGTCTCCAGCTCGAGCACCTCGGCCCGCCCCGCCAGGGAATCCGAGACAGACTGCATCAGGACGAGCTTCTGAGAACCGGTCAACACGAACCGCCCGTTGAGCTGACGTTGGTCGTCGACCAACGGCTTGATGTGCCGGAAGAGTCCTGGGGCGTACTGGACTTCGTCGACCACCAGCGGAGGCTTGTTACGGTCAAGGAAGGAACGCGGATTACGCTCGGCCTGCTCGGCTTCGCTGGGCAGGGCGAGAGAGACGTATGCGTAGCCATCCAATAGCCGGCGCACGAGGCTGGTCTTACCGGGCTGCCGCGCCCCCGTGATCACCCCGACCGGCCGGGTGGCTGCACGGCGGACGAGCAGTCCTTCGATCGGCCTGGGGATCCGCAGGCTGCAAATTGTACGATAGCATCGAAGAATTTGCAGGAACCCACAAAAGGCTATCGAGCTCGGGGACCGAGCGGAGCCCGATTCGGCGAGGCGCCGCTGCCCCTCCGCGCACGCCGCCACCCTCCGCCCCTGCCGCCGGCGTCGCCCCCCGCCGCCCGTGCCCGCGGCGAGCCATTCTGCCCCGCGGGGCAGCCCGCTCGACCGGAGTGAGAAAAAGGCCGCCTCCGACCGGCAGAATTTGTAGTATATTAGTTAGAAAGAGCGGATCTCCGTTTTCTTCGGCCGCAGGCCGAGAGGGCGTGGTGGGGGCAAGAACGGGTGAAGACGGGCGCACGGGTCCTTCAGTATCTCCTGCTTGCGCTGCTGATGGCGGGTTGCGCTCCCATCGAGCAGCTCCACCAGGACCCGGCCCCCGAGCCGCCCGAGGTCCCTGACAGCCCGTTCGGCACCCTGGAGATCGACTTTAGCGCGATCTTCGGCGTCTCCCCCTCTGGCTCCTCCCGCGACCTGGGGCCGCCGGTCACCATGACGATCAGCCGTTGCGACGTCACCGGCACCCTCGAGGGGGGAGCAGACGCCTTTGCCGTTTCCGTGGGGCCCGGGGAGGAGTTCAGCCGCGACGGGCTGACCCCGGGGCTGTGGACCATCGTGGTCGACGCGGTTAGCCCGGAAGGCATCACGATCGGCCGCGGGGAGACCACGGCGCAGATCGTTGCCGGCGGCACCACCGAAGCCCACATCACGATTGCGCCCCTGCCCGGAAACGGCACCCTGGACCTGGAGATCCGCTACGGCAAGACGCAGTTTCAGCCGCCGGTCGCCACCGCCGAGGCGGATGTGTACCCTGCCATCGACGGGCAGCTTACCCTGGAGTTCACGGCCGGGGTGGACGGCGACTTCCGCACCTGCACCTATCTGAACACCGCGGTCCCGGCAGGCTACTACACGCTGCAGCTCCGGCTGATCGGCGACGGCGTGCAGGTGTGGGGCACCGTCGAGGCGGTGCGAATCCTGGCCGACCAGATCACCACCGGGACCTGGACCTACACCGCCCCCTGAGACAGGGCGAAGCAGCTTGCCGCGACCGGGCATCCCCGCGCCTGCACCCCCGACTGCGCTTCACACGCCGTTCAGGTGCTTGTCGGACACGCTCTCCGTGGCCTTGACCTCGACCGCCGTCTCGGTACCGATCAGGAAATCCACCTCGAAGCCGGAGGTGGATCGCCATAACCGGAGCTCGCGGCGATCACCCCGGTAATGGAGGCAGGCGCGGATCTCGGTGGCCATGAAGTGCTCGAAGCACTTGCCGAACAGCTCGGCAACAGCAGTACAGCCGCCGCATTGCCGCAACAACGCTGCGGGATTTCATGAAATTCCGCAACGATGTCCCGCGGCAATGCGGTTCCCCCGCGGCTGGCTCGCCGCCATCTCGGCGTACACGTTGGGGCGCGCCCGGCAGAGTTCTGCCCGGGGCTCCCGCGTCGCGACCGTGCTGCTGGGAGCCTTGCTCTTCAGCTGTTCCCTGCTCCCGCGGGATTTCTACCGGAAGCTCGAGGCTAATCACCCCGCCAACAGCGAGTTCGGGACCCTCGAGGGGGGGGCGGTGCCGGCTGCACTGATTCCGTCGGGTCGCGGGGGTGTTCAGCCGTGGCGGCCTGATCCCAGGGCTACGGGGCAGTAGTGTGGGACATCACGGAATCGGTGCGAATCCTGGCGAACGAGACCACCAGCGGGAGCTGGACCTGCACCACGCCGTAGCCCCGCTGCTCCCGGTTTCGGGTGAAAGGGTCCGAAAAAAAATCCGAGGACAATCTCTTGAAGAACCGCTCAGTGCTCGCGTGCCGGTCGAGCTGGAATCCCGGCATCGCCCGCAGTCTTCGCAGACTAGCGATTCAGTGCTGAAGACTCCGGATGAACTCCTCGGTAGAAACCTGGGCTTGTCTGAGGATGCCGCGCAGAGTCCCTACTGCCAATTCCTTGTGTAACGG
>JAFGFV010000533.1 GCA_016930895.1 Spirochaetales bacterium
GCGGGGGAAACCCTGGCGGAGTCCTGGAGCTGGGAGGAGCGCCGCGACGCCGTCAGGATCGACTGCGGTCCGGAAGTCTGCCTGGCGGCGCTGCGGAAAGCCGGGGAAGATGGCCCGGCGAAGGCCGGGCCGGGTTCTTCGGCGGCCTCCGCGCCCGGGGGAGGGCGGTCCTGAGCCGGAACCGGGGCCTGCCGGGGCCTGCCGGCCCGGCCGCTCGGGCCGGCCTGGCGGCCGCCGTCGGGGCGGCCTGCCTGCTCGTCTTCTCGTGCAGCACCGTGCCGCCGCCGGCGGAACCGAGCCGCTGGCTCGATGTCCTGCCCCCGGAGAGGGCGGTCTTCGCCGCCGTGGACGTGCAGGCGGCCGGCGGCCTGCTGGAGGGCCTGACCGCTCAGGCGGAGCTCGGGGAGCCCCGGTTCGCGGGGCTGCTGAACCGCGTCGTGCGGGCTTACGCGGCCTTCGACCCGGCCGCGCAGGGGGCCGCGCCGGAGCTGGACGTGGTCGCCCTGGGGGATTTCGGCCCTGCGGCTCTGGAGCTGCGCCTGAGCTTCGAACGGGGATGGCGCAAGCGCATCCTGGGAGAGCCCCCGGCCGGCACCAGCGCGGCGGACCGCGGCACCAGCGCGGCGGACCGCGGGACCAGCGCGGCGGACCGCGGGACCAGCGCGGCGGTCCGCCGCGGCGGGCCCGGCGAAGGGCACCCGGACCCCGATCCGTGGCTCCCCTCCCGGACCTACTGGGAGCACTCCGCGAGCGCGCTGCAGCTGGCCTCGCCGCGGCGCGGGGTCCTCTTGGCCTCGACCGGCGGCGCGGCGCGCCTCCTCGAGCGCGCGGCAGCGGTCCCGGCGGCATCCGTGCCGCCGGTGCTGCTTCCGGCGGACGCCCTGGGCGATTTTCAGGGCGCAGAGCTGTTCGTGTACCTGCCTTCCCTGCCCGGCGGGGAGGCGGGGCTGGAGATCTCCGCCCTGCCGATCCGCTCGATCTGGCTGGCGGCCCGGCGCGACCCTGCCCCGGCCTACCGGGTGGCGGCGGTGTTTGCGCTGGAGCCGGGGAGCAGCGAGCGGGCAGTCGAGCGGCTGTTCCGCCTGCTGATCCCGTTGCTGCTGCGCCGCGCCCAGGTTGCCGATCCCGTGGGCAAGTTCAGGGGACTGACCCTGTCGGTGGGCTCGGGCCGGGTGCGCATCGACAATCTGCGGCTGAGCGGCGAGGAGATGGCCCGGTTTCTGGCCGACTTCTTGCCCCAGGAGTTCGGGCCACTGGGGGACTGAGGGCATGCTGGGGGTCGTTGACTACGGGGCCGGGAACCTGCGCAGTGTGGAAACCGCGCTGCGCTACCTGGGCGCCGACTACTTCGTGAGCTCGCGGCCGGAGGAGCTGGGTGCGGCTGACCGCCTGGTGGTGCCCGGCGTGGGCGAGGCCCGGGCCGCCATGCAGGCCATGGCGGCGGGCGGCCTGGACACCGCCGTGGCGGAGTTTCACCGGAGCGGGCGCCCGCTGCTGGGCGTGTGCATCGGCTGCCAGATCATCTTCGAGCGCTCGGAGGAGCGCTCGACCGCCTGCCTCGGGTTCCTCCCCGGGACCGTGCGGCGCTTTCCCTCGGTCCCGGGGCTCAAGGTGCCGCACATGGGCTGGAACACCGTCAGCTGGCAGGTCGAACACCCCCTGTTCGCCGGGCTCGAGTCCGGCGCCTGGTTCTACTTCGTGCACTCCTACTACCCGCAGCCCGCCTCGCGCGCCCTCGTGCTGGCGGAGTGCGAGTACGGGTTGCGCTTCGCCGCTGCCGTGGGGCGGGAGAACCTGCTCGCCGTCCAGTTCCATCCCGAGAAGTCCGGCCCCCAGGGCCTGCGTCTCCTGTCCAATTTCCTGGACTGGAGAGCCTGAGGAGGCCGGGATGCTGGCCAAGAGGATCATCGTCTGCCTGGACGTGCGCGACGGGCGGACCACCAAGGGGATTCGTTTTCAGGACAACGTGGACGTCGGGGACCCGGTTGCCATGGCCCGTTTCTACTACGAGCAGGGCGCCGACGAGCTGGTGTTCTACGACATCACGGCCTCCGCCGAGAGGCGGACGGTCTTTCTCGACGTCGTGGAGCGGGTGGCGGAGGTCATCTTTGTCCCCTTCGCCGTGGGCGGGGGCATCGGCACCACCGGGGACATGCGCAGGGTGTTGCTGGCGGGAGCGGAGAAAGTCAGCGTGAACTCCCAGGCGGTGCGCCGACCGGAGCTGATCGAGGAGGGGGCGGCCCAGTTCGGGAGCCAGTGCGTGGTGTTGGGGATGGACGCGGCCCGGGACCCGGAGATGCCGAGCGGATACCGAGTCTTCATCGACGGCGGCCGCACCCCGACCTCCCTGGACGCGCTGGCCTGGGCACGCCGGGCGGAAGCCCTCGGCGCAGGAGAGATCGTCCTCAACTCCATCGATGCCGACGGCACCCAGGACGGGTACGAGCTGACCCTGACCCGTCTGATCAGCACGTCGGTGGGCGTGCCGGTGGTCGCCTCCGGCGGCGCCGGGCGGCCCGAGCACCTGGCCGAGGTGTTCCGGCGGGCTGCCGCGGATGCGGCCCTGGTCGCCTCGATGGTGCACTTCGGCACCTACTCGATCGCGGCCATCAAGGACCACCTCGCGGGCCAGGGAATCCCGGTACGCCGGCCGGCTTGATCTCGACCCTCCCCCTGCGTATTTTGTCTGCATGAAAGCCATTCGAATCCAGAAGACCGGTGGGCGGGAGGTCATGCAGCTGGCCGAAGTTCCGCTGCCCGAGCCCGGGCCCGGAGAGGTGCGAGTCCGCCTTGGGGCGGCAGGGGTCAACTTCATCGACATCTACCGGCGCATCGGGCTGTACCCGGTGGAGCTTCCGCATACCCTCGGCCTGGAAGGGGCGGGGAGCGTGGAGTCGGTGGGGCCGGGGGTTCGCGGCCTGGCCCAGGGGGACCGGGTGGCGTTTGCCGACGCACCCGGGACCTATGCCGAACAGGTGGTCCTGCCCGCCGATAGAGCGGTGCGGCTCCCCGACGCGGTCACAGACGAGCAGGGCGCCGCAGCCATGCTCCAAGGCATGACGGCCCACTACCTGGCCATGGACACCTACCCGATCCGCCGCGGCGACACGGTCCTGATCCATGCCGGGGCCGGCGGGGTCGGGGGCCTGCTGATCCAGCTGGCCCACCGTCTGGGCGCCCGGGTACTGACCACCGCGTCCACCCCTGAGAAGGCTGCGGCGGCCCGGGAGTCGGGAGCCGACGAGACCATCCTGTACACCGAGCAGGACTTCGAGGCGGAGACGCGCCGGCTGACCGGGGGGAAGGGAGTGCAGGCGGTGTACGACTCGGTGGGTCGGACCACCTTCCTCAAGAGCCTGCGCTGCCTCGCTCCGCGGGGCATGCTGGTGAGCTTCGGCCAGTCCAGCGGGAGCATCGAGCCCATCGATCCGGGCCTGCTGGGCCGCCTGGGCTCCCTGTATCTGACCCGGCCCTCGCTGTTCCACTACGTCGCCGACCCGCAGAGCCTGCAGCGGCGGGCCGGGGAGGTGCTCGGATGGGTCGCGGACGGGTCCCTGCGCCTGACCATCGGCCTGGTGCTTCCGCTGGAGCAGGCCGCAGAGGCGCACCGGCGGCTGGAGGCCCGGGAGACCGTCGGCAAGGTGCTCTTGACCCCTTGAGCTGCGGCGGTCGCGGGTGAGAAAGGTGCCACCGGTTCGGTTGTCGCGCCCGGGGGTTTCGTAGTACATTACTTCATCACACTGCAGGGCCAGGAGTCGCTTCGATGCCCACCTACGAATACGAATGCAGGCACTGCCATCATCGTTTCGAGCAGTTCCAGAGCATTACGGAAGACCCGATCAAGCGCTGCCCCAAGTGCGGCAGGAACTCGTTGCGTCGGCTCTTCGGGGGCGGCCTGGGGATCATCTTCAAGGGAAGCGGCTTCTACACTACCGATTACAAGCGATCCTCCGCGGTAACCAGCGGCAACGGCAAGTCGCGGCCCAAGAGCTCGACGGAAGGCGCGGGCGGTGAATCGAGCGCAGGGCAGGGCGCTGCGTCCTCCGCCAAGGAGGGCAAGTCGTCCGCATCCGGAAGCGGCTCGGACAAGAGCTGACGCGGGTCGAAGGTCCGGCCC
>JAFGFV010000534.1 GCA_016930895.1 Spirochaetales bacterium
CGGCCGGCAGCCCGGTCAGGAGCTCCAGCGCGTCGTCCACCGTGTCCGCCGTCCAGACCTGAAAGCGCCCCTCCCGGCAGGCATCTACGACCCGCTCCCTGAGCATCAGGTTGCGCAGATTGCTCGCCGGGATGATGACCCCTGACCGTCCGCAGCCGCCGCCCGGCAAACGTCGTAGAAGCCCTCGACCTTCTCGTTGATGCCCCCCACCGGCTGGACCATGCCGTGCTGGCTCATCGCGCCGGTCACGGCGATGCCCTGGCGCAGGGGAACGCCGGCCAGGGCCGACAGCAGGGCGCATACCTCCGCCAGGGAGGCGCTGTCTCCCTCCACGCCCTCGTAGCTCTGCTCGAACACCAGGCGGGCAGCCAGGGCGAGGGGGGTCCCCGCCGCGTAGCGCTGCGCCAGGAAACCGCCGAGGATAAGCACGCCCTTGCTGTGAATCGGCCCTCCCAGGTGAGACTCCCGCTCGATGTCCACGATTCCGCTGCGCCCGGGACTCACCGAGGCCGTGATGCGGTTGGGTCTGCCGAAGCGGTAGTCCCCGAGGTCGATGATCGACAGCCCATTGGCCTGCCCGACCTTCTCCCCCTCCAGATCGATCAGCAGCGTCCCCTCGCGGATGAGCTCCTTGATCCTCTCCTGAAGGAGATCCGAGCGAAAGACCCGCTCCTCCAGGGCGCGGCGCACGTGGTCCGCGTCGATGTGCGCCCCGTCCCCCCCGTCGCGGGAGGCCCAGTGATCCGCCTCCCGGATCAGGTCCGCCAGGGTGCCGAAGTTGGTGGAAAGCCGGTCCCCGGCCTCGGCGGTCCGGGCGGCGTGCTCCATGAGCCGGGCCGCCCCGCCGGCGTCCGGGTGCCGGAGCTTCTCCCGGGAGCAGAAGGTGTGCACGAAGCGCAGGAAGTCCCTGTCGTTCTCAGCGCTGCGCTCCATGCGCACGTCGAAGTCCGCCTTGACCTTGAACAGCTCCGGAAAGTCGGCATCCAGGCGGTGCAGCAGGTGGTACAGGAGCGGGCGACCCACCAGCACGACCTTGACGTCCAGCGGAATGGGCTGGGGGCGCAGGGTCTTGATGGTCATCAGCCCGTACTGCTCCCCGGGCTCCTCGATCCGGATCTCTCCGCCGCGCAGGGCTCGCTTGAGGGCATCCCAGCTCAGGGGCCGGAGCAGCAGGTCCTCCACCGGCAGGACCAGGAACCCGCCCAGGGCTCGTAGGAGCGCCCCAGGCTTGATCAGGGTGAAGTCCGTCGTGACCGCCCCCATCTGCATCTCCTTCTCGATGCGGCCGATCAGGTTCATGTACGTCGGGTTCAGCTCCACGACCACGGGAGCCCCCTCCTGGCGGCCGTTGTCCACCACCACGTTGACCTGGTACCTGCGGAACTGCTGCTCCTGGAGCACCTCCAGCTGCCGCTTGCCCTGGAGCATCTCCATGTTCTGGGCCTGCCCGCCGGGACTGATCTTCAGGGCGTCCACGTTTTCGAGGATGTCCTTCTTGACCTCTTCGAAATAGGCGGCAATAGGCTCGTGTCCTTGATACTTCTCCGCCAGGTCGTCGAACAGCCCCCCCAGCATGTTCATGACAACCTGCTCGTCCAGCCTCCTGAGCTCCTCGTTCTCACGGCGCTGCAGCCCCCGGATCTGCTTGAGGGCCTCCCGGATCTCCTCCGAGAGCTCCTGCCGACGCTCCTTGATCCTCGCCTGCTCCTCCTCCGGGAGCGCGTGGAACTGCTCGTCCTTGAGAGCTTCGCCGTCCCGCACAGGCACCAGCATCATTCCCACCGGGGTCATGCCAATCTGGAAGCCTTGGCTTTCCGCCTTCTCTCGGATCTTCTCGAACACTGCTTCGCGGCTCTTCTGGATCTCGGCCTGCTTCCTGTCCCGGCGGCTGGCGTATTCGTCGCTTTCGAAGGAGCGGGACAGCTCCTTGCGGACCTCCTCGATCAGGTCCTCCATGTCCTTTTTGAACTCTCGGCCCTGCCCGCCCTCCAGGCGTATCGCCCGGGGCTCGTAGGGGTCACCCAAGTTGTAGACGTAGCACCAATCGGGCGGGCCGGGGCGGGAGGCCGCGACCTCCTCCAGAAACGCTCTGACCGAAGTCATCTTTCCGATCCCCGGGGGGCCGGAAACGTAGATGCTGTACCCGCTGCCCTTCATCTCAAGGCCGAACCGCAGCGCCCGCAGCGCCCGCTTCTGACCGATGATCCCGGTCAGCGGCTCGAGGGCTTCCGTGTCCGTGATGCCCAGCGTCTCCGGCTCGATCCGCCGCCGCAGGGCCTCCGGCGCCAGGGGCTGTCTTGCGTTACCGTTCATTCCTCTACCCACTACGGGCGCGATCAGCGCACCAGTCCGAGGGTGATTTCCCGCCCCTGCCGCAGGATCCGGAAACGCACCTCCCCAGAGCCGCTGTTGAGGGCCTGGTAGAACTCCATCATGTCGCCGATCTGCGTTCCGTCGATCCCCACGATCACGTCCCCCTGCCGGAAACCCGCCACGCCGGCCGGGGTGCCCTCATAGGCCAAGGCCACCACTGCGGTGCCGCGTTCGACCGGGAACTGCGGAGCGTCCTCGGCGTCGATCACGACCATGCCGGGCCACAGGTTGCGCACCTCCTGGGCGAGCTTGTCCTCGGACAGCCGCTCGGTTACCCGGACTGTGAGGGTGCGGCTCTCGCCGTAGCGGATCAGCTCGAACTCCACGCGCTGCCCGGCGGAAAGCCCGCCGACCATCCGGGTCAGCTCCCGGGTGTCCTCGACCGCCTCTCCGTCGACCCGGGTGATGTAGTCTCCCACCTGCAGGCCTCCTCGCTCGGCGGGGGAGCCGTCGTAAAGGTTGAAGACCAGGCTGCCGGTCTCCTCACCCAGCTCCAGGTCCTCCCGGGTGGCCGGCAGCGGGTCCCGGATGCTGACGCCCAGCCAGCCGTACTCGACCCGCCCTTTGGTGATGAGCTCGCTGACCACTCGCTTGGCGTTGTTGATCGGCACGGCGAAGCCGAAGCCGATGTAGCTGCCGGTGGTCGAGGCGATCCAGGTGTTGATGCCCACCACCTGGCCGCGGATGTTGACCAGGGCGCCCCCGGAGTTCCCGGGATTGATGGCCGCGTCTGTCTGGAGAAACTCGCTGATGTTGCTGGCCGGGCCCTCGGTGCGCCCCACGGCGCTGATGATCCCGGCCGTCACGGTCGAAGTCAGGCCGAGAGGGTTGCCGACCGCCAGGACCCAGTCACCGGTCCTGACCGTGGAGGAGTCGCCGAGGGAGGCCATCTGGAGCTCCTGGTTGGAGGTGAAGGAGACCAGGGCCAGATCCATGCGCGGGTCCTTGCCCACGAGCTTGGCCTTGTGCGTGCTTTGGTCGTGCAGGACCACGCTGATCTCATCCGCTTCTCCCACCACGTGGTTGTTGGTCAACACGTAGACCGTGTTTCCGTCCTGGTGCACGAGCACCCCGGAGCCCAGGCCAGGACGGCGGAACTCCCGGGGCTGGTTCTGCTGCGGACCGGGGCCGAAGAAGAACTCGAAAGGGTTGGTGAACTGCGGAGCCTGCTGCTCCACCACCTGCACGACGTTGAGCTGAACGACCACCGGAGTCACTGCCTCGGCCACCCGTTGAAAGGAGCTCTGGAGCTCCGCAAGGCTCTGGGGCGGCTGTTCGAGCGGCGCCTCCTTGCGCACCAAGGTGCCTGGGGCAGGTGTGCCCGGGGCAGGTGCGCTCTGACTCTCAGGGGAACCGCCCGTCGGGGTAGATTCCCCGGTTTCCCCTTCGGAAGCCGACTGCTCCTGACCCCCGAGGGGGCGGCCCTCGCAGGCCCCCAGCAGCAGCATCAATCCAGCCGCCAGGATCAGCACGGCCGGGAATTTTCGCTTGCTCGCTCTCATCGTCGTCCTCCTTGAATGACGCTCCCCCGCGCCCCAAAGGGCCCGC
>JAFGFV010000089.1 GCA_016930895.1 Spirochaetales bacterium
CGAATGACCTGGGTCCCGATCACCGAAGGGCCCAGGATGTAGGAATCCATCCGCGAAAGAATGATCGGCACGCGCACGCCCTCGATCCCGACCTCGGCGGGGTCAGGGGCGAGGTGGAAGGTGAACTTGAAGTAGTCGCC
This sequence comes from Spirochaetales bacterium, assembly GCA_016930895.1. The sequence goes on from JAFGFV010000089.1 coordinate 141, forward strand.
GAACAGCTCCATCCGCACCCGGGTCTCTGCGGGTGCGTCCGTACAGTGGTATTCCGAAAGACCGAGTCCGCCGCCAAGGGTAGTCATGGTGGCGGCGCCCCGACCCACGTGCGGCGGCAGTTCCTGGCGGAAGCTCAGCTCCTCGAGCCCTGCCGGTGCCAGGTGCGCCCCAAACTCCAGCGCCCTGCGGGCAAAGTCGATATGCAGTCCGAAGTCATCCGAACGGGGCATGCGCGCTCCTGCATGCGGCGGCGTTCTTCATGGCGTTCTTCATATGGATAACACTATACACCAGTTCTACGGCCGCAACAAACACGTCTTGCCCGCGGGACACCGCCCTCCAACGGCCGCCGCCCCTAAGGCACGACGACCTCGTAGGCCCCGAACTTCTCGCTGATCCCTTTGGCCGTGATTCGGCCCGCGAAACGGGTCTGGAACTGCCCCTTGATGAGCTCGTACAACGGCTCGCTGATCAGGATTCCGCCCACCGGGGCCTGGCTCTCCAGTCGCTGGGACAGGTTGACGTTGGCCCCGATCACCGTGTAGTCCACGATTCTTCGAGAGCCCAGATCCCCGACCACGACCTCCCCGGTGTTGATGCCGATGCGGATCTGAATGGCCAGCCGCCCTTCGGGCTCCCACTGTTCACGCAGGCGCCGCACCTGCTGCTGCATCTCGATGGCCGTGCGTACGGCCCGATGAGCGTGGTCCGGCTGCTCGATCGGATCGCCGAAAAAGGCCATGAGCCCGTCGCCGATAAACTTGTCGATGGTGCCTTCGTTGCGGAACACGATCGAGGTCATCGCATCGAAATACTCGTTGAGCGTGACAAGGATCTGTTCCGGGGTGTGGGTCGTGCACCAGGAGGTAAACCCGGCGATGTCGCTGAACAGCACGGTCAGCACCTTCCGCTCCGCGGCCATCAGCTTCTCCGGCGCCCGCAGGATCTTCGACATGAGCTGCGGCGCGAAGTAGCGCTCGAAGCGCAGGCGCATCCGGGTCTTGTCCCGGTCTGCCTGCACGAAGCGCTGAACGTTGACCGCTACCAGGGCAGTCACGAACCCCGCCGAGTGGGACATGGGCTCGGCCAAACGTCCCCGAAAGGCAAACAGCCACACGGTCAGAAAAGCGAAGCCCGCGTAGGCAGCCAGCGCCAGCAGTGTGAATCCGAGGGGGCGCGCCGCCACGGCCAGGGCCCAGAGCACCGCGGCCAGAGCCAGGGTGGTGAGCACGGCCTGGACCCAGGAGGGATCGCGCAGGAAGCTGTCGGTCAGGATGCTGTTCAGGATGTTGGCGTGCAGACCCGACAGGGGGTAGATCCGCTCGAGGGGCACGGGACCGTGGTCATCCGTTTTGATCGTCAGATCCGACACGATCAGCAGGAAGCCCTCGAGCTCCGTGGCCAGGGCATCCAGCAACGCCGGGTCGAACTCGGCCTGCAGGAGCTTCTCGAAGGAGTAATGCGCGAAGGAGTCCTCCCAAGGGCCGGCCAAGTCGATGATCATCCTGCCCCGCTCGTCGATGGGGATGCGGATGTCCCGCCGTATCCCGCTGGGCAGCTGCGCCTGCGGAAGCAGGATATGAGAGCCGAACTTGACCTCGATGCGCTCGGGTTCCACCTCGAGATAGTCACACGCCACCCGGAAGGTCAGGCTCGGGAGGTAGCCGTCGCGGTAGTGGAACAGCAGCGGAAAGCGCCGGTGCACTCCGTCGCGGTCCGGATCGCTGTTGATGTGCCCGATGCCGGCGGCCGCAGCCATGAGCTGCGGATAGTTCGGTACTGCACGGACCGCACGGTGCGGCCGGCCTTCGCGCAGGACCCGCGGCTGCCACAGCCACTCCGCGACGAGATCCTCCTCCGAATCCTGCGGCTCCGAGTCGAAAAAGCGGCGGTACTCCTCGGGGAGCAGGATGACCGGGTAATAGGCCATCCCCGCGTAGGAGGTGGCCTCGGCCAGGGCCTGGTCGTTCGCAGGGAAGGTGGGCTCGGGAAAGATGATGTCAAAGACTACGGCTCCGGCGTAGGCGTCCGCCAGGACCCGCAGCACCCGGCCGAAGCGCTCTCGATCTCCCACCGACAGCTGGAGCCGCCGCGCCATGGAATCGGTGATGTCCACGTGGCCGAGGTACGGATAGACCTGCTCCGGACCTTTCACCCGATAGCGCAGACGGAACAGGCTGTCGTTGATCTGGCCGTTCCACTCCTCGAAAAGCGCGGGAAACAGGAGGGCCAGCAGGTGGGCCAGGACGAACGCGGCCGCAATCAAGACCGCCGGGATGGTGAGCTTCCTACCGGGGATGCTCCAGGCGAAACGTCCTGGTGTAGAACCCCTGCGAAGAAATCTGAATTGCCAGCTTCTCGATGGCTTCGTTTCGGCCACGCACTCCTCCAGCAATCGGAACGGGCTTCTCGGCTGCGATATTGAATTGACTGTATTGCTGTCGAATCAAAGCGATGCGATCCAGCACGCGCTGTCGGGCGGTGGCGATCCTCTCCGGCGAGCTCTTCCGGTCGTTATGAATCTCGAGGAAGGTCAGGGTGTCTGCCTCCAGCTCCGCCAGCCGCTCGGGCGCGGCAAGCAGATAGAAGCGCTCAACCCCCCGGGTGTCGTCCAGGGTGAACCAGGTGTCCCCGTCGGGGATGAACACCTTGCGGCCGAAGTAGTAGGGGTCCTCGAACTCCTCGAAGTCCGCGGGGAACAGCAAGGAAAGCTCCCCCTGAGCATCGTGCAGGTAGAGGTAGACATGGGCATCGCGCACGGGCTGCACGAAGATCTTGAACAGGTCCCCGGGAGCGATCCGGATCCGCCCCGAGAAATCGATCAGTCCCGGCCCGCTGTCCTCCTGCTGCTTGACGAAAGCCCAGTTGAAGGTGACATCCTGCTCCGACTGGGCCCAGAGCGCCCCTCCCGCCAGCAGGAGGATCACGAGCACAGCCCCTGCGGTCCTGTTGGATCCAGTCACAGCCTCCTCCTCGTGCTCAGTGTCCGCCCCAACTGGGCTGCTCGTTCCGCACCGAGTGGTCGCCTCGCCCTATCCGTCCAGGGCCACCCGGAAGCCTATGTCCTCCGCCGCCCGATCGGCCGGCACGGTCACGGTCCTGCCGCTTCCGTGGCACTCGTTGCGGCTCATCTTCCACGAGCCTCCGCGGTATACCCGGAAGCGGCCCACCACGGAGCCCGTCGGGTCCACCTCGCTGCGGGGCGAATAGGCGCCTTTCAGGTCCCAGCACCACTCACTCACGTTTCCCGCCATGTCGTACAGGCCGAAGGGCGAAGGGCTGTCCTCCGTGCGGAAGCCCGCGTGGTTGCGTCCGTCGTAGTACCCCACGGGCGTGGTCGGGCCGCCGCGCTGAGAGTAGGGTGGTTGGGCGGACTCGAAGGGGTCGCCGCTGGAGGCATAGTTGGCGTTGCGACCGCCGATATTTCCACCCCACGGGAACTTGCGGCCCTCGGAGCCCCGGGCGGCGTACTCCCATTCCGCTTCGGTGGGGAGGCGGAACCCATTTCGGTCCCGGCGCCACCGCGCGGATTCCAGCTCGTAGACCGGTTCCCGGCCCTCGATCTGGCTGAGCACGTTGCAGAAGGCCGCTGCCCCCAGCCAGGTAACCCCGACGACCGGATGCTCCTGGTAGCCGTCGACCGGCTCGAGCTTCCCGCCCTGCTCCCGGACTCCGAACTGGAGGCCCCTGAGCTCCCGGATCCCGAGATACAGAGACCCCCCGGGGCTCTTGAGATCACCGCCGCTGATTCTCGCCTGGCGTTCGTCGATCGCCCGGTTCATGACCGCGCAGTACTGGCGGTTGGTGACCTCGTACCTGCCCAGATAGATGTCCCGGGTCAGGGTGACCTCGTGGACCGGTTTTTCATCCTGATTGCTGAAATTCTCCCCCATCATGAACGTGGCAGCCGCGACCGGTTGAAGCTCGATTCCGATCGAGCCCGACACGACACCCCTGGCCTCCTTCAGGACGAAGCCGAGGCTGTAGTTGTCCCGGTACTCCGTGATCAGGATCTCCTCGGCAGCGGTCTCGTAGCCCTCCAGGACCGCCTCCACCCGGATTCTGCCTAGAGGCACATCCTCGATTCGCGCGGGGCTTTGGCCGCGGGGACGGCCCGCGATCAAGATCCCGGCCCCAGGGGGCTGGGTCTCGACCAGCAGGACCCTGACCGCGGCGGGCTTCGGTTCCCTGTCTTGCTCGACCGAAGCCACCGCCTGCGGCCGGGCCACCGGCGCAGCAGGCCTTTGCGGCTCGGGAGTCCGTGTGGCCGGTTTGCCGGTCTGTGGGGCGAACTGGAAGACGACATCCCCCTTGTCTAGAGTAGGGTGGCGGATTTTCCCATACTGCGGGTGCTGCGCCCCCCGGGAGTAGTTGATCACGTTGTCGGTGAGGAACATGGCCAGCTCGGTGCCGGTCAGGTAGCCGTCCTTGTTCAGATCCCCGGCGCCGCGCAGGGCGGCCACGAACTGCGCGCGAAAGACGCTGTCGTCCGGGACCTCCTCGTTTTCCGAGCCGGAGGTGATGTACTGCCGGGTGGGGCGGGAGGCCTTGTACGAGATGTCGGATGGAATGGCCCGGCTCTGGGACATGAGAGAGCCGGAGAAGCAGCTGTCGAACAGGAAGAGGGCGTGTTTGGACTGCATGCGCTTGGAATAGACCTCGATCATCTGCAGGTCCAGGCTGCGCGCCAGAAATCCGCTGGGGTCGACGTTGGGATCCGGTGCGTCGGTCGGGACGATGTAGCCCATCTTGTCGCCGTAGCTCTGTGTGATCGTGTGCCCGTGGCCGGCAAAGTAGATGAGCAGGCGGTTCTCCACGCCCTGGCCATACTGGTTGATGAACCGATCGAAGGCCTGAACCAGGGCGTTGCGAGTGGGATCGATCACGGTCGTGGTGGTGAAGCCATGCTCCTCGAGGACCTCTTGGACCGCTGCGATGTCCTTCCGGACGCCAGGGAGCTTGGGCCAGCCATGCGTGTAGTCGCTCACTCCGATCACCAGAGCGTAGCTGCCCTCGTACAGTCGCACCTCGCGTCCCTCGTCGTTGACCAGCCTGACGCTCTTGAGTCCCCGCATGTCCTGCGCCCACAGGGGAGCGCAGGCAAGGATCCAGGACAAGAGCAGGAGAGCTCCAGCGCAGCGTTTCATGTTTTCAAGTATAGCCCCGGCCCCCCGGGCCCGCAAGCCGGCGCGGCCCTTCGAGGGGCGTTCGGCCGGGACCGAGCGCTGAAGGGCCTTTTTTTCTTGACAGGCCGTCGAGGTCAACTATGATTGTGGCTTAGCAACACGGTATCGGTTGTTGATACCCGGAGGAGGAGATTGTGGACAGAAGTAGATGGTGCTGGGCCTTGCCCGGGCTCGTCCTGCTGCTGGCTGGGTGCGTGACGGTCGAGAAGCAGTACATCAAGCCGAGCTACGACCAGTCGCACGCCGTGCTGATCGAAAGGACGGTCGCTGACCTCGCGGTCGCGGAGATGGTGCAGAGCTACGTCCGCTCGACGGAAAAGGTCGTGGTGGCAAACATCGAACGCACTACCAACGACGACTTCTTCCTGACCTACATGGTCGACGATCACCTGATCGCCAACCTCACCCAGGCAGGCTACAAGGTGCTGGAACGGGACGAGGACATGATCGTGCGCCTGATGCCGGAGCAGAGCCCGACCTACAAGCGCAAGCTCCTCCGCACGCTGCCCATGGACCCGGCCTTGGTGCTCATGGACAACATCGAGAAGGAAGGGCTGGACTACGTCGACCCGGTACAGATCGATGAGTGGGAGCGGGTGAGCGCCGGAGAGGGCAAGGACATCAACCTGCGGGTCGACCGGGTGAATCTGGCGGACGTGCTGACCTTCTACAAGGATCTCAAGACCGACTACAGGGCCATCGAGAGTGAGATCAAGATGACCTCGGCGGACGTCATCATCGCCTACCGGGTCCTGGAGTGCGGGATCGTCTACGAC
>JAFGFV010000090.1 GCA_016930895.1 Spirochaetales bacterium
AGCTCCGTGGCCTCCCCGGGCATCTTGAGGAACGCCCCGGCCGTGTCGATCGGGAGCAGGAAGAAGCTCTCGTTGAACATGGCCACGGGGAAGCGAGCGATGCCGGTCACGGCAAACGTCATGCCCGACAAACCCATGTACTTGTTCTTGGCCAGCAGGGTAAGCTTGTCCCCCGCTGCGACGCCCAGCTCCTCGGCCAGGCCGGCGGACAGGAGCATCTCCTTTCTCCCCGCCCCGGGCAGCCTGCCCTCCTCGAGGGCTTCCTCCACCCTCATGAGCTCGCGCTCCCGGGCAAAGTCCACGCCCAGGCCGATCCCGGCGTAGACCTCCCCGTCCCGATAGAGCGCGGTCTGCAGGCGGATGCGCGGGGCCACGGCGCGAATCCCGCCTTCCGCCTCCAGGCGGGCGATCAGCTCCTCGTAGCCGGCCACGCTCAGGTGCAGCGGGTTGAGCTGCTCGTTGGCGTCATACTCCGCGTCGCGGATGCGGACGTGACCGGTGGAATAGCGCACGATGTTGGACCTGTAGTCCTGCATCAACCCGGCCAGGATCGAGAACATCAGGGTGATGAACAGGGTGGCCAGGGCGATTGCCGAGCCGGAAAGCACGCTCCGCCGGCGGTTCCTGCGGATGTTGCGAAAGGCAATGACGGCAAGCTTCACGGTGTGCCCCCTACGTGTGCCTGAGGCAGTCGGTGATGCCCATCTTGAGGGCCCGGCTGGAGGGAATGAACGAGACCACCATGGAGGCGAGCACCCCGAACACCAGCCCCCCGACCAGGGCCTGGGGATTCCAGGCGGCGCGGAACACGCTGTGCACCCGGTAGCCGATCTCCATGCGGCCCATCAGGGCACCCAAGTCGACGCCCCAGCGCACCATGTAGAAATTGATCCCCGCCCCCAGGGCCAGGCCGGCGGCCGAGCCGAGTAGCCCGATCCCTCCCGCCTCGAGCAGAAAGGTCAGGCGGATCGCGCCGTCCTGCATGCCCATGGCCCGCATCATGCCGATCTCCCGGATCCGCTCGTACACCGCCATGAGCATGGTGTTGGAGATGCCCACCGCGGCGATGATGAACACGAGGAGCAGGATGACGCTCGAGGCGCCGGTCTTGGCCTGGGCGATCATCAAGTAGTCCCGAGCCAGCTCCCGCCAGCCCACCAGGGCGAGCTCGGGAAAGCCCGCGAGGGCCGCGCCGATGCGATTCATCTTCTCCTCCGGCTCCTGCCACTCGGGGAAGTACAGGGCGATCTCGGTGACGCTCCCCTCCATCTGCAGGGTCTCGTCGGCCAGGGACAACGGCAGAAACACGGTCCCCTGGTTGACCATGGGGTTGGGGCTGTCCAGGATCCCGGCCACCAGGAGCTCGATGGTCTGGAAGGCCCCGTGGCGGGTCCGGGTGCGGATCTCCAGGAGGTCCCCCACCCCGGCCCCGAGGTCCTCGGCCAGCCAGCGCCCGATCAGGGCCTGGGCTTCGCCGCCCGGGCCGCCCCCGGCGTCCGACCCAGCTCCCCCGCGTCCCAGGTACGTCCCCTCGGCAACCGTCTCGGACAGGCGGAAGACCCGCTCGTCCGTTTCCGGGTCCACGGCGATGGCCTGCACCATGAGAGAGCCTTCCCCGAAAAACAGCTCCCCGGCAAAGCGGACCCGCCCGGTGTGCTCCACGCCGACATCCCGCAAGGCCGCCTCCACCGCGCCGGGGTCCTCGATCGTGTGCTCGAGGGGCATGGTCTTGAGCTCCCGGGCGTAATCGGCGTCCATGATCTTGGCCGAACCCGACTCGTACCAGACGATGTTGCGTTCCGACTCCCTCTCCGCCCCCAGGAGCCAGCCGTCCATCCAGATGTAGGCGGCGATCCCCACGGCCAGGGCCGCGGCAGTGATGAAGGTCCGCCGCCCGTATCGAAAGAGGTTCTTCCAGGCCAGAGACAGGAGGAACTTCATGGGCGGCTGCCCGCCGCGGCGGCCCCGCGGTCCTCGGTGATCAGCCCGTCGTGGAGCAGCACCAGGCGGCGGGCAAAGTCCATGACCATCTGGTCGTGGGTGGAGAAGATGAAGGTGGTGCCGTGGCGGCGGTTGAGCTCGGCCATGAGCTCCAGGATCTCCTGGCCCGTGCCGGAGTCCAGGTTGGCGGTGGGCTCGTCGGCCAGCACGATCGAGGGCGCCTTGACCAGGGCCCGGGCGATGGCCACCCGCTGCTGCTGCCCGCCGGAAAGCTCCCCCGGCAGGCGCCGCTCCAGGCCCCCCAGGCCCACCTCGCGGAGGATCGTGTTGGTGCGCTCGCCGAGCTCCTCTCCGTCCACCCCCAGCAGGGAGAGGGCGAAGGACACGTTCTCGAAGGCGCTGAGGACCGGAATCAGGTTGAAGGTCTGGAACACGAAGCCCAGCTTCTCCCGGCGCAGGTAGGCGAGCTCCCGCTTGTCCTTGCCGCCCACCGGCTCGCCGTCGATCAGGATTTCGCCGCTCGAGGCCTTGTCCAGGCAGCCGATCAGGTTCAGAAGGGTGGTCTTGCCGGAGCCGGAGGGCCCGGCGATGGACAGGAACTCCCCGGCCTGGACCTCCAGACTCACTCCCTTGAGGGCGTGCACCGTCGCCTGGCCGACATGGTATTCCTTGCGGACGTTGTCAACTCTGATCACCGGGGTTGTCCTCCTCCTGCTGCGGTTCCTTGGGCGGCTGTTCTGTTGCGAGCCCCGGCATCGACGGCAGCTTGCCGTGGGCCAGGTCGTCGAGGGTGCCGCTCAGGGACATGGACGAGAGGGCCCCCGCCGGCAGCAGGACGATGGTCCCGTGCTGCTTGATCCCCTCGTAGATCATGTTCATGGCCCGCAGGTGCAGGGCCGTGGGGTTGTCCTTGTAGCG
>JAFGFV010000535.1 GCA_016930895.1 Spirochaetales bacterium
CATGCTCCACGTGCCCCGGGAGGAGCGCCTCAGGGACCCGGTCAACCTGGCCCAGATCCTGGAGATCGAGCGCCGCTATCCCGGGGTTCGGCTGATCCTGGCCCACGTGGGCAGGGCCTACTGCAGCGAGGACGTGGGCAATGCCTTCGAGGTGCTGAAGGACACCGAACGGCTGGTTTTCGACTTCTCGGCCAACACCAACCCCTGGGTGTTCGCCCGGCTGCTCGAGGCGGTGGGGCCCCGGCGGGTGCTCTTCGGCAGCGACCTGCCGATCCTGCGCATGCGCATGCGCCGCATCTGCGAGAACGGCCGGTACGTGAACCTGGTGCCTAAGGGTCTCTACGGGGACGTATCCGGGGACCCGAACATGCGGGAGGTGGAAGGGGCCGAGGCGGAGGGCCTGACCCTGTTCATGTACGAGGAGCTGCGGGCCTTCCGGCGGGCGGCCGAGGAGAGGGGCCTGTCACCCGGCGACCTGAAAGACGTGTTCCACGACAACGCCGCCGGGCTGATCGAGGCGGCGCGGCAGGGAGGGAAAGGATGAAGGGCAAGGGCAGCGGGCCGCGAGCGGCCGGGCGCGAGGACTCCACGGCCAGGGCCGCCATGACGTCCCGGGAGCGGGTGGTGGCGGCCCTGAATCACCAGGAGCCTGACCGGGTCCCTCTGGACCTCGGGGGCACGATCATGAGCGGGATCATGGCCCACCCCCTGGACCGGCTGCGCCGGCACCTGGGGCTCGAGCACCGGCCGGTCAGGGTGTACGAGGTGTTCCAGATGCTCGGGGAGGTCGAGATGGACGTGGTGGAGCGGCTGGGTATCGACGTGCTCCCCGTGGAGCCACCGGTCCAGTTCTTCGGCCTGCGCCGGGAGGGGTGGAAGCCCTGGCGCCTGTGGGACGGCACGGAGGTCCTGATGCCGGGACAGTTCGGGGTGGAGGTCGACAGCCGGGGCGACTGGCTTCTGCACACCGGCGGGGACCCCTCCCGACCCGTCGAGGGCCACATGCCCAGGGGGGGATATTACTTCGACATGGCCTCCATGACCGACACCCACTACGACTACGTGCCTCCCTCGCTGGAGGAGGTGCGAAAGGAGGAACGCTTCGGCTCCGAGGAGCTGGAGTTCCTGGCGGCCCGGGCGGAAACCCTGCGGCGGGACACGGACAAGGCCCTGCTCCTGGGCTGCTGGGGGAAGTTCGGACTGCCCTGGGTAGGGAGCATCCCGGACTTCCTGATGCTCCAGGCTCTGGATCCGCCCTATGTCCGGGAGCTTTTCGCGGTGCGCACCGAGACGGCCCTCGACAACCTGGCCAGAGTGAAGCGGTATCTCGGCGACAACATCGACATCCTCGGTCTGGACGGCACCGATTACGGCGCTCAGAACGCCGAGCTGTTCTCCCCCGACGCCTTCGAAGAGCTGTACGTGCCCTTCTTCCGGGAGCAGAACGACTGGGTGCACGCCCATACCTCCTGGAAGACCTGGCTGCACACCTGCGGGTCGGTCCCGAATCTCCTGCCCATGCTGGTTGAGACCGGGCTGGACATCCTGAACCCGGTGCAGACTTCGGCCGCCGGGATGGACCCGGCCTGGCTCAAGGAGCGCTTCGGGGAGCGCCTGAGCTTCTGGGGCGGGGGCATCGACACCCAGAGGACCCTGCCTTTCGGCACTCCCGAACAGGTGGCCGAGGAGGTGCGGGAGCGTATCCGGATCTTCGCTCCGGGCGGGGGGTTCGTGTTCAACACCATCCACAATGTGCAAGCGGACACCCCGCCGGAGAACATCGCCGCCGCCTACGACACCGCCCGCATCGCCGGGAGGTACCCGGTGCGGCCCCGGCGGCCCCGGGGGCCCCTGCGGCCCGCGGGACGCCACCGGGAGGAGGCACCATGAAGCGGTACTTCGAGCGGACGGACCTGGACCGGGATTTCTACGATCGGTGGATCGGCCCCCGCCTGCCGGCGCGGGTCTTCGACGTGCACGTGCACCTCAACCTCCCCGAGCACGTGACAGCGGTCACGGAAGAGCGCAGGCGCTCGGACTGGGCCATCGAGTGCGGGTACGTCCTGCCCTGCGAGGACGCCCATGCTGCGGCCCGGGAGCTGTTTCCGGGGGTCCAGTACCGCATCGCCGGCTTCCCCTGGCCGATCCGGGAGGCGGACCTGGCGGCCAACAACCGCTACCTGGCCGCCAAAGGGGCCGAAGGGCTCCTCACGCCCTTCATGGCGGTGCGCCCCGAGTGGGAGCCGGAGAGGGTGGAGGAGGAGCTGGTCGCCGGAGGGTTCGTGGGCTTCAAGCCCTACCCCGACATGGTGAGCGGGGCCAAGGGCGCGGAGATCGGGATCTTCGATTTTCTTCCCCGGGAGCAGTGGGCAATCCTGGACCGGCACCGCAAGGCCGTGATGCTCCACCTGCCCCGGGGAGAGCGCATCGCCAGCCCCGACAACCTCCGGGAGCTCCTGGCGGCCCGGCAGGCCTATCCCCGGGTCACGATCATCATCGCCCACTTCGGGCGCTCCTTCTGCCCGTACTACCTGGAGCGTGCTCTGGAGGAGCTGGGGGAGGCCAGGGCGGGGTTCTACTTCGACACCGCGGCGGTGATCAACCCGGCGGTCTACGATCTGGCCTTGGAGCGACTGTCCCCCTCCCAGGTGCTGTTCGGCACGGACCTGCCCATCCTGTTCTGGCACGGACGGCGCACCTGGACCGAGCGGGAGTACCGCAATCTTTGCCGGGAAGCCTACTCCTGGAACCGCCGGCACGAGCCGCCGGAGGTGGAGGCCGCCTACACCCTCTTTCTCTATGAAGAGGTGCGGGCCATCCTGGACGCCGCCGACCGGCACGGTCTGTCCCCTGCGCAGCTGGGGGGGGTTTTCGGCGAGAACGCCGCCCGGCTGCTGGCGCCGGCCGGATCGGCGGCCTCGGCGGATCCCGGCCAAGCCTGACGCGCGGAGAGGACAGGCGATGGAAACGATCTGGATACCGCGCCCTCAGCTGCGGCGGGCCCTGGAGCGCAACGAAGCCTTCTGGGAGGGCAGTCTCGACCGGGGGCCCCTGCTGTGGGTCACGGCGCCGGACATGGTGCCCAGCCCGGTTCCCCAGCCCGAGGAGCCGGGGGTGGAAGCGGAGATGTGGACCGACGTGGAGTATGTCATGACCGCGGCGGAGTACGACCTGTCGCGCACCTACTACGCCGGGGACGCCCTGCCGGTGTACAACCCCTGGCTGGGCCCGGACCAGGTGGCCGCCTGGCTCGGCGCTGAGATCCTGCTCAAGCCCAAGGAGTTCACCTCCTGGGTCACCCCGTTCGTGGACGACTGGGCCCGCCGCCCGACCTTGCGGATCGATCCCGAGAACCGGTGGTGGAAGCTGTACCTGGAGATCCTGCGGGCCTCCGTGGAGGCCGGCCGGGGCAAGTGGGTGACCGGTTACCCGGACCTGCATACGGGCATCGACGGCCTGAGCGCCATCCGGGGTCCCGAGCGGCTGCTGGTGGACCTGCTGGAGTGTCCGGAGCAGGTCGAGCGGGCCATGGGCCGGATGACCGAGCTGTTCGAGTTCGTGGTCGACACGGTCTCGGAGCTCGTGCTGCCCTCGGGTCAGGGCACGAGCAACTGGACCATGGGCTGGAGCGCCCGGCGCTTCCTGTGCATCGGGCAGAACGATTTCACCTGCATGATCTCTCCGGAGATGTTCGACCGCTTCTGCCTCCAGGATATCGTGGAGACCACCAACTACGTGGACCGTTCGCTCTATCACCTGGACGGCCCCGGGGCGATCCGGCACCTGCCCCGGATCCTGGAGATCGAATCCCTGGACTGCGTGCAGTGGATCCATGGCTCGGGTCAGCCCCCCGCCTCTCACTGGCTGGAGCTCCTCAAGGGGATCCAGGACGCGGGCAAGAGCGTGCAGGTCTACTACGGCCCCACCCACGGCGACGAGGCGGACATGGGCGAGGAGCTGCGCATCCTGTGCCGGGAGCTGGACCGGGACCGCCTGTTCTTCTGGGCCACGGTGGGCTCGATCGAGGAGGCGGACCGCCTCGTGCGGATCGCGGGGGAGAAGAGCGGATAGGGTCGAAACCTTCTGCGCCGCCGCGGCGCGGATTCGGGCGACGAACTCAGGCCAGGACCACGATGCTCGATATCGCCAGCGCGATTCCAGCCAGCTTCAGGACACTGGGTTTTTCCTTGAGAAGCAGAAAGGCAATCGCTGCCGTGAAGATGAAGGACAGCTGGGTAATCGGAATCACTACGCTCACCTCGCCGAGCCTGAGGGCCATGAAGATGAAGTACAGCGAAACGACCATGATCAGGCTGCTTGCCCCAGCCGTCTTGAGCAGCCGGGGGGAAGGGCGGAGCCGGGTGCGGCGCACGGCCAGCACAACCGCGCCGATCGCGGCCACCACCACGTAGCGGTACAGGATGAGAGGCAGGGTTTCCGCTCCCGAGCTCAGGGCAATCTTGTTGACGATGTTCAGCCCGGAGACGACCAGGAGGGCGGCGAGGCTGAACTTCAGGCCCGGGTAGCGGCCCTGGGCGGTGCGCTGCAGGGAGAACAGGAAGGCCAGATTGGCCGCCGCACACAGGGGGAGAATGAGCAGAGCCTGGAGCGTGTAGAAGAGGTTGATGTTGCCGCCCATGCCGAGCAGCGCGAACCGCTTGCCCATGGCACCGGCCGATCCGTCCGGACCCTACGCCCCCGGCCGGAGCACCCGCTGGAGCAGGCGGGCCCCGTTGTCGTGGAAGACCGCTTCGGTTTCCCGGCTGCTCAGTCCCACCCGCTCCGCGGCCCGGCGGATCGCCTGGATGATCTCGTAGACCATGAAGGAGGCTCGGAAGCTGTCGGACTGCACCCGGTAGGCGCTCTCCGGGTACCCGGGCAGAACCAGGTCCACCCAGTGGTCCATCACGTACACCCGGCGCCCGCGCATGGCCGGTACCGGGAAGTCGGTGGCGAACAGCAGGCGCTGGGAAGGCACGTGCTCGAGCAGGATCTGCAGGGCCAGGGGGTCCATGACCATGGAAGTGTCCAGATGCACGTTCTCCAGGGGGGTCAGGGCAGGCGCCGCCGCCTTCATCTCGTCGGGATGGTAGCAGCGGCCGCAGTGGGCCAGGACGATCTGGGCGTGCGGGTACTCCCGGGCGAGAGCGCGCACCCCCGCCTGGATCTCCGGGTCCGCCAGGCGGCCGGCGCGGGGCACGTGCAGCAGCACGATCAGCCGCTGCCTGTCCGCCAGCTCCATCTCTACCGGGCCGAGCATGTCCTCCACCCTCAGGTCCCCGTAGTCGTCCCCATGCCAGGGCAGGTACACCTTGTAGCCGTAGAAGCCCCCGCGGGTCAGCTGCCCTTCGAGCTGCTCGGGCCCGCTCAGCCCCTTCCCCGCGATCAGCAGCGGATAGATCCAGGGCTTCTCAGCCCCCGGTCCCTGAC
>JAFGFV010000536.1 GCA_016930895.1 Spirochaetales bacterium
AGAAGGCTGCGGATCTGCGCTTCCCGGCCGAGACGGTGATCATCGGCATGGGACTGCGCGCCGACGGCTCTCTGACCGAGGCACTGGCGGGTCGAACGGAGCTGCACGCGGTGGGCGACTGCGTGGAGCCCCGCGAGGTTCTGGAAGCCGTCTACGAGGGATTCGAGGCCGGCCGGGCGGTGTAGAGCCCGGCGCAGGGCCCGCGGCCGCAACCCTGTTGCGCAGGTCATTGATGAGTTTCTTCACTGCCGTGGCTGGCCGGCGCTGAGCTCACGGGAACGAGGACGGTATCGGGTGCTCGGGTTCTCGCTCCTCCCCTGCAGTCCCGGTGGTCCGGGTGAACCTCAGTAGGACCCCGATCTCCGCCATCCCTGCGATGTAGCGTCGGATCATCTCTTCCCTGCCCGCGGCCTCGTCCCTGAGAATCGACTGCGCAATCCTTTCGTGCTCGAGGTAGAGCTTCAAGGCGGCCACTTCCCGTCTTCGCGCCGGCGAGACAAGCAGCGAGGCAGTATCCCGAGGATCGAAGCGTTCCTCGTCCGCCGCGACCCCGGGGCCCGGCGGTCGGCTCAACCTGCTCTGGAGCTCCTCGCTCAGGTCGACCTCCCAGACACCGAAACCGTCGAAGACTTTCCCGAACAGGCGCGCGCCGAACTCTCGTTGGCAGAAATCCTTCAGAACACACAGGGCAGCGATGTCTTCAACGCTCGGCGGGTGGACCCCCACCGGAGCGCTTCTCCTCGGATGGACGTGATACCAGATCAGGTCGGCCCCGTGCGCAAGATCGGCCGCCGCGCGAATCGCTGCCAACGAGCAGAGCACGCTGGTAGCCCGCTCGTCGTAGCCGATGTCGACCCACAGACCATCTGCGTACAGCCAGGCGTCCTCGCGGACCACCTCCCGTGCCAGGCTGTCGAGGCGGGCCTCCCCGCTCTGCCGGCTTCCGGCGTAGGTATGCCCAACGCCTTCCCGGACACGAAGTCCCGAAACCGGCTCCTGAGCGGGAGCTCGAGCGGCTACCAGCAGCAGGAACAAAAGGGCCTTGGCGGCCGCACACCTGGATACCATGATCAGCCTCCGTACTCAGAGCTCTTGCCGCCATGGTCGCGGGGGTGGCGTTCCGAAGGCGTCGCCGCGGGCGTCCCTCAAACGTCTCAGGTGCGAACTTCGGGTGGAAGGGGAGCCCCCAGGTCCACTATAATTACGACAGGGAGCCGACGAACCGTCGGTGCGGACGGTCGCACGCGCGATGTCCTCGTCACTGGAACTAGAGCTGCTGGGTCCTCCTGTTCTTCGTTGCTCGGACAAGCCGATCGAGCACGTCCGCCGCAAGGCGGTGGCCCTGCTCGCGTACCTGGCTCTCAGCCCGACTCCGCAGAGCCGTGACGCCCTGGCGACCCTGCTCTGGCCGGAGCAGGGGCAATCCAGCGCGCGGGGCAACCTGCGGGGTATTCTCTCGGGGGTACAGCAGATTGCGGGGCAGGAGCTCGTACTCTCAGAGCAGGAAACACTACGGCTGAATCACCAGCGGGTGCACACGGACGTAGAGGAGTTCCGCGCCCTGGCCCAAGGCTGCGGCCAGCATCCCCTCGACGAGAATTGGGAGCAGTGCATCTCGCGCCTCCAGGAGGCCGCGGCGCTGTACCAAAACGACCTTCTCTTCGGCTTCGCCCTGCCCGATTGCAGGGATTTCGATGAGTGGCAGTTCCTGGAGGGCGAACAGCTTCGCGGCGAGCTGGCATCGGTTCTGCGCACGCTTGCCCTGGCGCTCGAGCGCTCCGCACGGGCTGAAGCTGCGCTCCGCTACGCCAAGCGGCTCCTGTCCCTGGATCCCTTGGACGAGTCCACCCATCGCCTTCTCATCCGCCTGTACGCTCAAGACGGCAAGCGGACTGCGGCAATCCGCCAATACCGGGAGTGCCGGCGGATCCTGAGCGAGGAGCTGGAGGCACAGCCGGAAGCGGAAACCGACGCTCTGTACCAGGCGCTGCGGTCTGGAGACCTGGTGCGGGGCACCCCGGCGAGGGCAGGGGAAGGTTCCCTTCGGCCGTCGCCGGCAACGCTGTTGCCGGCAACGCCGTTGCCGCCGGCTCCAACGACCGCCTCCAGCGACGAGTTGCGCCTGGTGAGCGTTCTGGCCATGGGTTTCTCCGCGACTCGGGAGGGGGAGTGGGGCGAGCACCCGGAGGCCCTCCTGGAGGAGGCGCAGCGCTGGAAACGGGGGGCGCGGCAGCTGCTGGAGGATCAGCACGCCAGCGTTCGGGATACTTCGGCACACGACCTTCTTGCCGTCTTTGGCTGGCCGGTGGCGTACGAGGACGACGCGGAGAGGGCGGTCCACTGCGCCTTCGACATCACCCGGCTGCGTGGGTCGGCCGCTCTGAGCGCGGGGGTCGCCACCGGAATCAGCTACGTCGCCGCCAGAGCGGGGGCCGCGGCTCCCGGTCTGCCCGCCGGCGCCCCGGTTACCCGCGCCCTGCAGTTGCGCTACCAGGCGGCTCCCGGGAGCGTTCTGGTCAGCACCGCCACCCGCCGCTACACCCGCAACGCCTTCCGCTACGAGCCCCTGTCGCTGCAGGTGTCGGCGGCGCAGCAGGAGACTGTCTACAGGCTTTGCGAATCTCTGACGTCAGTGAGGAAGCCCTACGGCATCGAGGGGCTTGAGGCCGAGATGGTGGGCCGGGACGCCGAGCTGCGCTCTCTCGCAAGGGCCTGGGGCAGGGCCGTGGAGGGCGACGGTCAGCTGGTCACCGTGATCGGGGAGGCGGGAATCGGCAAATCCCGCCTGCTGAAGGATTTCAGAACCGGGCTCGACCCTGCGGGAGACCTCCTCTGGCTCGAGGGCCGGTGTCAGGAGCTCGCCCGTGCCACCGCCTACTGGCCGATTCTTGACATGCTTCGGGGCTACTTCGAGTTTCGATCCGAGGAGCCCGAGACAGAGCGGGCCGGTCGGATTGCGGCGTCGCTGAGCGCCCTGGTGGAGCGGGGCATCCTGGCCGGGCCGGAAAGGGATGAGATCGGCCCGGTATTGGGGAGCCTGTTCGCTCTACGCTTTGGCAGCGCCTGGGACCGCCGGCTGGGGAGGGTAGACCCGGAGCAGATGAAGCACCGCACGCTCCGCGCCCTTGTCACGCTTCTCGGTGGACTGTCCAGGCTGGCTCCAACGGTCCTGGTGTTCGAGGACCTGCACTGGTCGGACAGCCTCTCGCTGGAGCTGGCGTACCTGCTCCTCGAGGAGCTGGCCGAGCGCCGATTGCTGCTCATCTGCGTACACCGGCCCGAACCTGGTCATCCATGCGCCTCCCTTTCACCGGCGGCGAGCCGCAGGTGTCCCGAGCGCTACACGGATATCAGGCTTCGAGCCCTCGACCTTCCTGAGACCAGCAGGCTGGTCGAGTCGCTGCTGGGAGCCGGAGAGCTGCCTGCGGGCATTCTGGACCCGATCTTCCGGCGCTCTCAGGGCAATCCATTCTACACCGAGGAGGTTCTGCGGACCCTGGTCGAGGAGGGCCTCCTGCGCCGGGAAGGCGGGCGGTGGCGCTTCGAGTCGGAGGCCGCCCAATCGCCTGCCCCCCAAGGGCTGTTGAGCCTGATCCAGAGCCGGTGCGACCGCCTCCGTCCCCAGACCCGGCGTCTCCTGCAGAGCGCAGCGGTGATCGGGGAGCTGTTCTCCCTGTCGGTGCTTCAGGAGGCCAGCGAAGACAGGAGCCGGGTCCCTGATTCGATCCAGGAGCTCCTGGACGCGGTCCTGGTCTACGAAGAGCCCTCCCTTCAGGAGGCACAGTACGCCTTTCGGCACGGCCTGGTACGTCAGAGCGTATACGCCGGCATCCCGCCCTCGAGGCGGACGGACCTTCACCGGCGTACCGCCGAAGCGATAGAGCGGCTCCACGGCGATGACAAGGCGGAGCACTACGAACAGCTGGCCTATCACTTCGAACGCAGCGACAGGCCGGACAAGGCGATCGATTACCTCCTCAAGGCCGGGGAGAAGGCCCGCCGCAGCTACCTCCGTGAAGAGGCGGTGCGCTGCTTCCAGCGTTCCCTCGCGCTGCTGGAAACCGCCGGATCGACCCGCCGGCGACAACGGCAGCGGGTCCAGGCCCTGGCCGGTCTGGGCAAGATCCACGAGATCGCGGGCCGTCTGGAGGAGATGGAGAGCTGCTTCCGCCAGGCCGTCGCCTTGGGCAAGGTCGCCGGCCTTGACAACCGTTCCCTGGTGAGGCTGTACCACGGGCTGGGCGTGGCGCTCCACCAGCTGTTCCGGTACGACGAGCTCACTGTCCTGGCGCAGGAAGGGTTGAGGCTGCTGGGGACTGATCTCGAATGCACCGAGGCGGCCCTGATGAACAACCTCCTTTCCTACAGCTACGCTTCGACGGACGAAAAGCTGTACCTGGAGTATGTGCGGAGGAACGCCCGGATTCTCGACCGGCTTCCCTATTCCGAGGAGCTCATCCGGGTCTACGTGGACGTGATCTGGGCCGAAGGGAGCTGGGGGGACTTGGAGGCAGCCAGGCGCTGGTATGCAGTCCTCGCGCGAAAGGCCAGAATGCACCACGACCTGCGGGCTCAAATCCTGGGGCGGTTCTACGAGGCGGTCGTGTTTCATTTTCGCCACGGAGACCTGCGGGGGACGCTCCGGCTTCTCCTCGAGAACCTCGCTCCGATCGAGAGGACAGGCTTCTGGCAGGCCAAGTGCAACAACACGGCCTACATCGCTTGGATTCACCAGTTCCTGGGCGAGCTCGATGAAGCCCTGCACCGCAATCGGGAAGTCATCGAGCTTTCCCGCGAGATCGGCTACCGCGAACGCCATGCCGACATGAATCTCAACACCGCCACTCTCCTCTTTGACCTGGGGCGACCCGCGGAGGGCCTTCCGTATCTGGAGAAGGCCGCGGCGCTCTACCGGAGCTACGAGCCCTCGCTCCATTCCTATAGAATCGACCTGGGCCTGCCCTCGGAAGAAGCCCGATCCAAGGGTGCAATCTCAGCCGTGATCGCCGGGGGCAACCTCATCAAGGTCGGCCGCGCCTACCTGGCCCTGGGAGACAGGGACAAGGCCAGGGCGGCGATCCTGGAGGCCCAGAGGATCTCGGCTGCCACGGTCACGGACTGGCAGCTGATTTCCACCATGGGCTTTGCCGGCCTGGAGGAGGCGCTGAACGATCCCCGGGCGTTCCGCGCCTACTGCCGCAGGTACCTCCGGGACCACCCGTTGGCTTCCGGGACGACGACACAGCGGCTGCACCTCGCGCCGGCCAAGACGGCGTCTTTCAACGGCCCCCCGCTCGCGGTAAGCTTGACCAAGCGGCTTCCCGAGGGCTGGACCTGGGTCGACCCCTGCGGAGACTGCTCCTATGCTCTGGGGGGAGCCCTGGAGCTCAGGGCAGCCAACGGGCGGGAGCTCTGGTACCGGAACGTGAGCGCGCCGCGGGTGATGCTGCCGCTGGAAGGGGATTTTTGCGCCCAGGCCCTCTGTTGCCCCGCGGCATCAGACAGGCCGGCCATGGGTGGCGTGGTGATCTGGCAGGACCCGGAGAATTTCCTGCACGTAGAGCGCGGCCGCCTGGGGGCGGGTCAACTCACCTTTCGGGGCCGCTTAGGGGGCGAGAACCGGATCATCGGGCGAGGGATGCTCCAGGGCAAGGAGATGCATCTCCGCCTGGAGCGCCGTGGCGAACGGATCCGCGCCTTGTGCAGCCCCGATGGGAGCAGCTGGTTCACCCTCGGCACGGTCACGGCCCCGTTCTCCGCAGCCGTGCAGGTGGGGCTGTTCGCCATCGGCTTCATCGTGCGCGTTTACTACCACGGGGCGTATCGGGAGGGCACGGCGATCCGATTCGAGTCGTTCAGCCTATGGCAGTAGACACCCCTTGGGACGCGGGCCGAACTCGCCAAAGGATCTGTTTCTGGGCTAAGACTGCCGGCCGGGCCTGTGAGCGGCTCGCGTGTGGTCACCGACGACACCGCCCCTACAGGAGGCTGTCCACCTCCGGCCCGCGGGCCACGATGACCTGGGCCACCGACTCCACCAC
>JAFGFV010000537.1 GCA_016930895.1 Spirochaetales bacterium
AGAGCGAAAGAGCTCGATCCCGATCCACAGCATACGGCCTCACCAGCTCATCGAGATCGAAGAGCTCGAGGAAGCGATCGGAGAGATTCAGCGCAGGTTGGCTCGGACGTAGCGTCGGCGGCGATCCGGGGCGCGAACTCCGGGTACACGCAGAGCGAGTGTCTCACGGGGCGGCAGTGCCCACCGGCAGGATGATCGAGAAGGTGCTGCCCGTGCCCGGGGTGCTCTCCACGGCCACCCGGCCCCGGTGGGCCGCGGCGATGTGCTTGACGATGGCCAGCCCCAGGCCGGTCCCGCCCAGGGAGCGACTGCGGGCCTTGTCGACCCGGTAGAAGCGCTCGAACAGGCGTGGCAGGTGCTCCGGGGCGATTCCCGGGCCCCGGTCCCGCACCTGCAACATGATCTCGCCGTCGGTGAGCCCGCAGGCCACTTCGACCTTCCCTCCCCGCCGGGAGAACTTGACCGCGTTGTCGATCAGGTTGACCAGGGCCTGCTTCAGGAGCAGGGGGTTGAGCTCCGCTTCCAGGTCCTCGGCGCACTGGACGTCCACGGCTACTCCCGCCTTCTCGGCGGCTTCGGCGCACGCTTCGGCGGCCTGCCGGAGGATCGGCCGCAGGGCGCCCCGGGCGAACAGGATCTCCCGGCGCTCCCCCTCGTGCTCGATCCGCGCCAGGCTCAGCAGGTCCTCCACCAGCGACTCCAGGCGCCGGCTCTCACGGGAGATCATGCCCAGAAAGCGCAGGCCCTCCTCTCGGTCTTCCAGGCCCTCGTCCAAGAGCGTCTCGGCGAAGCCCTTGATGGTCGTGATCGGGGTGCGCAGCTCGTGGGAGACGTTGGCGACGAAATCGCTGCGGATGCGCTCCAGGCGGCGCAGGTGGGTGACGTCGTTCAGCACCACCAGGTAGCCCAGGATCTCCTCGTCGGGTCCCCGGAGCACCGCGCCCTGGGCCTGGATGGAGCGGGGCTCGTCCAGGTACAGGACTATGGATTCGTCCGCCGGCAAGGACGGCTCGCCGGCCATGGTCCGTTCGATGAAGGACAGGAGCGCCGGTACCCGTACCACCTCTTCGACCCGAGAGCCCCGGGCGTCCTCCAGGCGGACCTTGAGCATCCGCGCCGCCGCTTCGTTGAGATCGATCACACGCTTGTCCGGATCGATGGCCAGAACGCCTTCGCTCATGCTGCGCAGGATAGCCTGCTCCTGGCTCTGCTGCCGGGTCACGGTATGGGCCTGCTCGTCCAGGAGATCGTCAAGGTGATTCAGAGCTTCGGCGATGGCGTTGGTTTCGGCGAACCGCGGCAGGCGAAGCCGTTCCTCCAGGCTCCTCGCCAGGATTCTCTCGGTACCCTCCTGCAGCTCTCCAACCGGGCGGGCGATCCGCCTCGACAGCAGCGCCACCAGGGCCGCGCTGGCCAGAAGCGCCGCCAGCCCCACCCACAGGCTGGCTGCCCGCCAGTCCCGCAGGGCGTCCTCGACCGACAGGCGGGGCAGCGACACCCGCAGGACCCCGGCGATCGCTCCGCCCTGCCTCACCGGCAGGGCCACGTACAGCATTTCGCGGCCCAGGGTGGCGCTGTGGCGGACCTGCACCCCGACCTCGCCGCGCAGGGCTTCCAGGATCTCGGCCCGCGTGCCGTGATCCTCCATCCCTGACGGGTCGCGCTCGGAGTCCCCGATCACGGTGCCGTCCGGAAGGATCAGGGTGACCCGAAACCCGCCGCGTCGGCCCAGCTCGACGCAGACGGCGTCGGCCTGCCGCATCTGCACCGCGGGCGAAAGCTGGAGCAGGGGGGCGACCTGCGGCTCGATCAGGCGGGCCCGCTGCTCCAGGTCTTCGGTTCTAAGGCGGTACAGGTAGGGCCGGAAGGAAAGCAGTGCGTATAGGAGCGCGGCCGCCAGGGTCACGGCGAACACCGCGAAGAAGCTCACGTACACGGCGGTGACCAACCTGCGCGATCGCGTCATGGCCGCGCCTTCTTTCGGCGCGGCGCGACACCCGCGTCGCCGCGGGCCTCCCCGGGCCCCGCGGCCTGTCCGTCCTCACGCAGCCGGTACCCCACGCCCCGCACCGTCTCCACCAGCCGGCCGGACGCCCCCAGCTTTTTCCTCAAACCGAACACCGCCACGTCCACCGCCCGGTCGGTGACGTGGTAGTCGGCGCCCCGCACGGCCTCCACGATCTGGGCGCGGCTGAAGACTCTGCCGGGCTGGCGCAGGAGATGCCTCAGGATCCCGAACTCCGTCAGCGTGAGCTCCACGGGCCGGCCCGCTGTCTCCACCCGGTGTCTGACCGTGTCCAGGGTGAGCTGGCCGAAGTGGATCACTTCGCCCCCCGGTATTCGCCCTTCCTGCTTCCGGGCCCGGCGGCGCATGACCGCCTCGACCCGTGCCCGCAGCACCCGGGGGCTGAAGGGCTTGACCACGTAGTCATCGGCCCCGCACTCCAGGCCCCGGACGATATCCGCCTCCTCTCCACGAGCGGTGACCATGATGATCGGGACCTCCCGCGTGGCCTCGCCCTCCCGGAGCAGCCGGCAGATTTCCAGACCGTCAGCGCCCGGGAGCATGAGATCCAGGAGGATCAGGTCGGGGGGCTCGCGTCCGGCCTGGAGCAAGAGCTTCTCCCCCGAGGAGAGACAGGTGACCCGGAATCCCGCCCGGGCAAGGTTGTGGCGAATCAGCTCGGCGATGGGCTCGTCGTCCTCGACGACCAGGATGTGCTTCGCCGCCATGACCGTCAGCCCAACCACTCCTTGCGGGCGCCGGTGCAGACGAAGATGACCTCGTCGCACACGTTGGTGGCGTGGTCGGCGAGGCGTTCGAGGTACTTGGATACGAACAGCACCGCCACCGCGGACTGGATGGTGTCGGGGCGCTCCTTCATGGACTCGAGGATTTCCTGGAACAGCTGCATGTAGGTGCGGTCCACCGCGTCGTCCCTGGCTTTGGCCTTGCGGGCCAGCTCGACGTCCTGCTTGACGTAGGCCTGGAGGCCCTCCCTCAGGATGGCGTTGGCGGTCTCGGCCATCTCCAGGACCTCGGGGCGCGATTTCTGCACGATGTCCCGGGAGACCACCGTGGCTACGGTGGCCAGGTGCTTGGCGTAGTCGCCGGTGCGCTCCAGGTCATTGGAGATCTTGAGGGCGGCGATGATGATCCGCAGGTCCAGGGCCACCGGCTGCTCGGTGGCGATCAGGGCGGCGCACTGGTTCTCGATCTGCCGCTCGATCTTGTCGATCTGGACGTCCCCCTCGATGACCTCTTGGGCCAGCTCCCGGTTGCGGGAGCAGAAGGCCTCGGCGGCCTTGCTGACCGCCTCCTCGATCATGCCTCCCATCCTGACGATGGATAGTTGCAACTCTTCCAGCCGTTGCTCGAAATGCTGTCGCGGGTTCACGTGGCGCTCCTTGCCGATCGACGCTATCGGGCGGCAATCCTTAGTTGCCCAGTCTACTAGAATCTGAAGCTCCTGTACAACGGGCGTTGCGAAAGGGGAGGCCGCGCTTGCCCAACGGCGGCCGGCAGGGCGCGAGGGCCGACGGGGCGCACGCGGGAGGCACAGGCCCTATTCCGGCCCTCCGGGGTTGACATGGTCGGTGAACAACGTTATATTAACAGTGTTCTAAGGCAACGGAGGGGCGGATGACACGGCACACCAACCTGGAGCTCCCGGAGAGGATCCTGGCCGCGGCCCAGCGAGTCGTGGTCGATTCCGGCCACGAATCGCTGAACATGAGGGCCCTAGCGCGCAGCGTCGGGGTATCGGCTACGGCGATCTATCACTACTTCGACGGCAAGGGGGATCTGCTCCTTCAGCTTAAGCTCAGGGCCGTTGAGCTGCTGAACGCCCGCATCCGGGCCATCGACCCGACCCTGGCCCCCATGGAGGCGCTGCACCGCCTGGGGCGCGAGTACGTCACCTTCGCGGAGCAGCATCCGAACCTGTACCGTCTGGTGTTCGAGACTCCGATCGGAGAGACGCCCCTGGGCACGAGCGATCAGCCGGTTCTGTACTACACCTACTACCGGGCGCGGAGCCTTCTCGAGAGCCTGTCTGCTGAAGGACGGTACCACGTCGATCCCCGATACGGAGCGATGATGGGGTGGACCATGCTCCACGGTTTCAGCTCGCTGCTTCTGTCCGGAAGCCTGCAGCTGGCCGAAGGCATGGACCAGGAGCAGCTCAGGGAGCTCTTTCTCCGGTTCTACAGCACCGGAGGGGTAGAGGGAGTCCCCGAGGACTGATCCCGGCTGGGGCGGCGCGAGCTCTGGGGCGTGACAGCAGGAGGACGCCCGGCGGGAGCGGCAGCTGCGAGACTTTCTGAGGGGAGCCGGGCAGATCGGCATCCCCTTTCGTTTTGCCTCGAGTGGTAACGTTGTTACAATAACCTTGTTAGAACCGGAGGGAATGATGAAGATTGCAGTGCTGAACGGCAGTCCCAAAGGCCGGGAGAGCGTCACCATGCAGTACGTGGAGTACCTGGTGCGGCGCCATCCGGGCGTGCGCTTCGAGATCCACCACGTGGCTCACCGGATCAAGACCCTGGAACGCGACCCGAAGCGATTCGGAGAGGTAGTCGAGTCGGTGCGGAGCGCCGACGGGGTGCTGTGGGCCTTCCCGCTGTACATCCTGCTCGTCTGCTCGCAGTACAAGCGCTTCATCGAGTTGGTCGAGGAGCGGAATGCGGCCGCCGCTTTCGCCGGGCGCTACGCCGCCACCCTGAGCACGTCGATCAACTTCTACGACTCCAGCGCCCACAGCTACATGCGAGCGGTCTGCGAGGATCTCGGGATGCCCTTTGCCGGCTTCTACTCCGCCAACATGCGCGACCTGATGAGGCCGGCGGAGCGGGCGCGCCTGGACGGATTCGCCGAAGAGCTGCTCCAGACGATCCGGCGGCGGGAGGCCATTCCCCGGCTGCACGGGCCCGTCGCGGCCGCAGCAGGAGAGCTGCGCCTGCCGCCTCCCGCGGGCCGGCAGTCCCTCGAGGGTCTGCGGATAGTGGTCCTGACCGACGCCGGGCCGGAACAGCAGCGGCTGAAGGCGCTGGTGGAGCGCTTCGCCGGCGCGTTTTCCGAAGCCCCGCAGGTCGTGAATCTCCACGACCTGGACATCCGCGGCGGCTGCCTCGGGTGCCTACGCTGCGGAGCCGAGTTCCGGTGCCGCTACGCGGACGAGGACGGCTTCGTCCGTTTCTACGATGAGACCCTGCGGAACGCCGACGTCCTGGTGCTGGCAGGCACCATCGTGGCCCGCCAGCTGTCCTGGAAGTGGCGGCAGTTCTTCGACCGCAGTTTCTTCAACACCCACACGCCCTCGCTCGTGGGCAGGCAGATTGCTTTCCTGGTATCCGGACCTCTGTCCCGGCTGCCGGAGCTCAGGCAGGTCTACGAGGCGTGGTTCGAGATCCAGCGATCGCACCTCGTGGAGTTTGTCTCCGACGAGGGGGATGGGCCGGTGGTGGCCGCACGCCTCGACTCCCTGGCCGCGCGGCTGGTGCGCCTGGCCCGCAGCGGCTACGTCCGCCCCCGGACCTTCCTGGGAATCGCCGGGATGAAGGTCTTTCGCGACGACATCTGGAGCGGGCTGCGCATCGTGTTCCGGGCCGATCACAGGGCGTACCGCCGGGAGGGATACTACGATTTTCCCCAGTCCCACCTTCTCCGTCGCCTCGTCGTGGCCCTTGCGTGGATCGTCACTGGGCTTCCAGGGATCCGCTCACGTTTTTCCAAGAGGATCAAGAGCGCGATGGTGCGCCCATACGCTCGAGTCCTCCAGGGCGTGGAGCCCGCCGCGGAAGAAACAGGGCCGGCGCGGGTGGATCGCGTTTCCAGCGGGGTGCAGGCCGGAGAGGACACCGTGCCGCCGCCCGGCGCAGGCTACTCAGGGGCGGCGGCGCGGAACAGGGTGTAGGTGTAGAATCCGTAGTAGTCCGGTTGATCCACAATGCAGTCTGCCGAACCCGGATCGGTGATGCGCCGGTACACGCGCCGATCCGCCCGGCAGAGCTCCTTCTCTGCGTCCAGCCAGCGCATCTCGATCAGGGCAAGCAGGGCCCTGCGGAGCTTTTCGTCGAGAGGGGCGGAGATGTCCTGGGTGAAGGAGCGCGCGGACACCTCGATGAAGCCGGCCCTCTTCAGCCAGCCGGGAAGGCGAAGGAAGTGACGCTCGGGAGGGTCGTGCTGCGAGAAGGGGGCGATGCCGGGGGTGGTGGCATTGAGGGTCGCTTCCAGGCGAGGGTAGCCCGGCAGCAACTGCTGTCCCGACCAGATCAGGACCAGGAGCAGGCCGCCGGGCTTCAGAATCCGCCGGAATTCCGCGAGGAGCTCCAGCGGACGATTCATGGAATAGCAGGCGCAGCTGGAGCTCCAGATCCAATCGAGCTCCCGGTCGGCGAAGGGCGGAGCGAAGACGTCCCCCTGGAGCAAACCCACCCGCCCCCCGAGGCCCCACTCGGCGGCGTTCCTGCGGGCTTCCTCCAGGAACTCGGGCTGGATGTCCAGGCCGGTGATGCGCCCCGCCTCGCCCACAGCCTCGGCGAGGGCCGGCAGCTGCAGCCCGACCCCGCAGCCGGCGTCGAGTCCCCTGCTCCCGCGGGGCAGGCCGATCGCCGCCACCACCCGGCGGATCAGCGGCTCCTGCAGGGGATCGCTGAGGTACAGCTGCTCCATGTAGGCGGCGGGGTCGGGCTCGGGCATCATGCTTCACTCCTGCGGTCAATTGTGCCACGATCCGAGCCCAAGTTGAAGCTCAGCGCCCCCGGGTGGCGGCGTTGGCCTCGCGGCCTCCGTCGTTGACAGTATCGGCCGTGGATCATAGAATTCCTCGATGGACCTGAAGCAGGAGCTTCTCGGTGTAGTCACAGCCCTCAATGATGCAGAGGTGCCCTACGCTCTCTGCGGCGGACTGGCCGTGGTCTTGCACGGGTACCCCCGGCTCACCAGAGACATCGATCTGCTCGTCAGAAAGCAGGACCTGGGACGGGCCGGGGCGGCTCTGGAGGCAATCGGGTTCACGATCCCCGGGGGGCTGATTCCCTTCGATCTGGGCGGGTCCCACGAACGGGAGGTGTTCCGTGCCTCCAAACAGCTCGGCGAAGATCTGCTGACCGTGGACTTGCTGCTCCTGCCTGGCTTCCTCGAGGAAGTGTGGGATAGCCGCCAGACCTACGAATTGGACGAGGTGCCTTTGACGGCGGTCGACCGCGACGGGCTGATAAGGATGAAGAGAATCGCCGGGCGCCACCAGGACCTCAGTGACATCGAACAGCTGGAGAGTGGTACGTGAGCGACGCCGACCGGAAGAAGGCCCGCAGCCGGGGCCTGTCACGGGACATGTCGCCTGCGGCCATCGCCCGACGCTTCGAAATCCTGGTCGAGCTGGATCGTGCGGCGCAGGCCCTCCGGTCCGCCGGCAGGCACCGCGAGCCGGAGACGGGCCTCCCCTCGACGCCAGGGCCCCCTGCCGCTGGTTCTCCGCCCCAAACCGTCCGTCTCCAGGACGACGGCACTTTCCCGAACAGCCGCAAGCCGTTGTTGCTGTATTCCGCGGCGGTCCCCGCTGATCCGTCCGCGATCGAGGAGCTCTTTACCCGAAACGACTGGCCCGCCGCCTGGAGAAACGGTGTGTATCCATATCATCACTATCACAGCAACGCCCACGAAGTCCTGGGGGCCTACAGCGGGTCGGCGCATCTCCAGTTCGGAGGCCCCGGGGGCGCAGTCCAGGGGGTCCGGGCCGGGGACATCGTCGTGATCCCGGCTGGCGTGGCCCACAAGCGCCTGGAGTCTAGTCCCGACTTCCGTGTGGTGGGGGCTTATCCCGGGGGCCAGAGCCCGGACATGTGCTACGGCAGGGCGGGTGAACGGCCGGCGGCGGACCGGAGAATCGCGGTGGTGCCTGATCCAACGATGGACCCGGTGCAGGGAACCGGCGGCGCACTCTGCCGGTTGTGGCAGGTCCTCTGAGCAGGCTAACACAACCGTAACACGAACGAAATCGAATCGAAATCCGTATCCCCGTACATTGCCTGCGACAAGACAAAATCATCCTGAACAAGGAGGAGGAACCGACATGAAGAAGACCAGTGTGATCGCGGCTGCGCTCCTCGTGCTGGGGAGCCTGGCGTTCGCCGGCGGCCAGAAGGAGGGGGCGGCGAAGCTTTCCGGCTCGATCAAGGTGGCAGGCAGCAGCACGGTGTACCCCATCACCGTGGCGGTGGCCGAGGAGTTCAACAAGATGTATCCGGAGGTCGAGGTGGCGGTCCAGTCCACCGGAACCGGCGGGGGGTTCAAGAACTTCTTCATCCCCGGCAAGACGGACATCAACGACGCCAGCCGGGCCATCAAGAGCAGCGAGATCGAGCAGTGCCGGGCGAACGGCTTCGAGCCCCTCGAGTTCCAGGTGGCCACGGACGGTTTGACGGTCGTGGTGAGCCCCCAGGCCACCTGGGTCGACAACATGAGCGTCGAAGAGCTCGCCATGATCTGGCGCCCCGAAAACCCCGCCAAGAGCTGGAGGGACGTGAACCCGAGCTGGCCCGCCGAAGAGCTCGAGCTGTACGGGCCGACCAGCGCCTCGGGCACCTTCGAGTTCTTCACCGAGGAGATCATGGGCAAGGCCGGCGCCCACCGCAGCGACTACCAGGGTACCGAGCAGGACAACACGATCGTCCAGGCCGTGGCGGGCTCCAAGAACGCCATCGGCTACTTCGGCATGGCCTACTACCTGGAGAACAAGGACCGGGTCAAGGCCCTCAAGGTGAACGGCGTG
>JAFGFV010000091.1 GCA_016930895.1 Spirochaetales bacterium
CGTTCATGCCGTACGACAGCGCGATCTACGGCGTGCCGAACCTGATCGGGGACAATCTGACATTTGCGATCCTGGGCTACTTCGGTTGCGAGTTTTTCACGGCGCCGCGGCTGTCCATGTTCATCGACGCCGGGGGCGGCTACAAGAGCATGTTCGGCGACGACACCAACCCCTATGTAGTCGGCAGTGCCTGGCTTGGAAGCGGCTTTGCCTTCCGGATGGGCCTGAGATTCTACCCGTAGAATCCCCGGAGGGTGGATTGCCCCGTACCGGCGCGGGTCAGTATCTTGGAGCGGGACTGCAAATGCACGGCAGGAGGATAGGTGCGTGAAAATCAGCGCTCGTAACGTTCTCAAGGGCAGGGTCAAGAAGGTCATCGACGGGGCGGTAAACACCGCGGACTGATCGTTCCGACCATAGATCGGCAGGATGGGTACGCAGGAGTTCCAGCTCATCGACACCCAGAAGGGTTACCGGAGACTGCTCGAACGCCTCCGGGAGAGGCAGGTCCGGGAGATCGCCCTGGACTTGGAGGGGGAGTCGAACCTGCACGTCTACGGCGTGCACCTCTGCCTGGTCCAGGTATATGACGCGGAGGCCTGTTACCTCGTCGACCCTCTTGGCCTCGAGGACCCCCGGGAAATCGCAGCGCTCACCGAGAACGTCGATCTCCTGAAGGTCATGTACGACCCCTCCAGTGATCTGAGCCTGCTCACCAACGCGCTGGGCACTACGGTCAAGAACATCTTCGATCTGAGCACGGCCGCCCAGGTCCTCGGGCATCGGGAGACTGGCCTGAGCAAGGTCCTGGCCGCGGAGCTGGGCGTGGAGCCGGTCAACAAGAAGAAGTTCCAGAAGGCCAACTGGTGCCGGCGTCCCCTGGAACGGGAGCTCCTGGGCTACGCGGCCAACGACGTGCTCCATCTTCTGGAGCTCAAGCGCGTGTTCCTGCGGCGGCTGCTGGAGAGGGACCTTCTGACCGAGTTTCTCGTGCAAAACTACAAGGTCCAGCACCGGGACTATTTCATCGACCCGTCCACGCGCCACCTGCGGCTCAAGAACGCCGCACGGCTCAACCGGGTGCAGCAGGTCTATCTCAAGTACTTCTTTGCCGCTCGGGAGGCCCTGGCCCGGAAGCTCAACTGGCCGCCGCACAACGTGCTCGCCAACGAGCGGCTCTTGGAGATTGCCCAAGACCCGCCTACCGGCCGGTCCGCGTGGGAGGAACTGGGTCGCCACGGGTCCAGGCGGGTCGAGCTGGAGGGGTTTCCCGCTGCCCTGGCCGCTGCGGAGGCGGAGGTCGCGGCTGCGGGGAGGGAGTCCAGCGGCTCCCGGGCGCGCCGTCCGACACGGCGCCCGAGGCGTGGCCCGACCCGGGGGCCGGGCTGATCCGCAGACCGGAGCACCGGGGGCCGGGCTTTCCTTTCTCTCCCGGGCGGTTGCCTGATCCCTCGCTCCCAGATACAATTTCCGAGACCTGCAAGGAGGGAATACCCATCGAAGCCAAGAGTTCGCATGCGGCCGGCCCGAAGCCATCGGGCTCCTGGGTGAGCCGGGTCGGCTGGGTGCTGCTGGTGATCGCCCTGGTGGTCGGAGTAGACCAGCTGAGCAAGCTGGTTGCCAGGCAGACCCTCGAGGGAAAGGGGACCATCCACGTGGTAGGCAACGTGCTGGTGCTGCGCTACGTGGAGAACGAGGGGGCATTCCTCAGTCTGGGCTCCCGGTGGCCCGCAGCGACGCGTTTTTGGGTCTTCACGGTGGCCACGGCTGCGGCCACCGCGGCGCTGGTCCTGTACCTGCTGTTCGCTAAAAACCTTGACCGCGTTCATCAGGGGGCCTTGGCGTGCATCGTGGGCGGGGGCATCGGGAACCTCATCGACCGGATCGCCTATCGGGGCTCGGTCATCGACTTCGCCAACCTCGGGATCGGGAGGCTGCGGACCGGCATCTTCAACGTCGCAGACCTGGCGGTCATGGTGGGAGCGGCCCTCCTGATCCTCGCCTCCTTCCGGAGGCAGCCGGGCACGGGGGTCGGAGAGGAGCCCAGGGAGGGAGGATCGTGAGACCGCTCAAGCTGGCGGCCGGCGTCCTGGCCCTGTGGCTGGGCGGCGCCGCGGTGCAGCCCCCGGGGTTGGCCGCTGACCCGGCGGCGCAGGTGGAGTTGGACGCCCTGATGCAGCGCTGGATCACGGCCCTCCTGAACGAAGACTTGGAAGGCATGCTCGAGTGCTACTGGCCCGACGCGGTGTCGATCAGCTACGACCCGGCCGGGTGGTCCGAGCTGCTGGAGGGCACGGAGGCGATTCGACGATCCCAGGAGGCGGTGTTCGCGGAGTACGATTATCCGTCCCTTGGGCTCGTGTACCCCGAGCCTGCCCGTTTTTTCCCGCAGACCGACAGCCTGGCCGTGTATGTCTACAACTGCATCGACTTCCGTTTCATCGACGTCTTTTACTTTGAGGAACGCTCCGGGGAGCTGCGGATCCGCCGCCACGTCCTGCTGGTGGACCCCCACGGCTGAGCGGGATTCCCGATCCGCCCGGAGCGTGATACAGTCGGCGTAAGGGGATGGGCATGGAGAAGGCCAGCACGATCATCAACCCGGAAGACGGCAAGATCCGCCCTGGCGGAGTGCTGGCCAACCGGGGGCTCCTGGTCGTGCTGTCCGAGAGCCAGTTCGGCAGCAGCTTCGTCCTGACCAAGGGGCGGAGCGTGATCGGGCGCAGCGGCAGCTGCGACATCGTTCTCGAGGACCCGCTGATCAGCCGGGAACACTGCGTGATCGAGTCCGACGGGGACGGGGGCTACTGGCTCGAAGACCTGGGTTCGAAGAACGCCACCGTGCTGAACCGCAAGGCGGTGTCCCGCCGGGCCGCTTTGTGTTACGGCGACAGGATCGTCGTGGGCGACACGGTCCTGCGCTTCTTCCTGGAGGAGCGGGTCGAGAGGAAATGACCGCCCATGCTTCGTGAACGCTTCCGCAGCCGCCGCAAGGGACGGCACGCCCCGTGTCCATGGGTCCCCTGTTCGCCGGCATAGCGGCCGCTGCGGCCGCTGTCGATGCCCTCTCGGGGCTGATTCGGCGATCCAAGGGCAGGCGCCGGGCCCTGCTGCTGGAGCTGCGCGGCAACCTGAGCCTCCTGCACGAGTTCCTGAAGAGCGACTTGGACCCGAAACAGACGGTGAAGCAGCTGGAGATGGAGAGCTTTCGCTCGCTCTGGGGCTCCAACTTCAGCTTCGCGGCGCTCGAGCGCCGCAAGGTGAGCAAGGCCTGCGCCGCAGGGGCCGCCTCCCTCGAGCGTTACGTGGGCTGGCGCACGGAGCGGGTGTTCGAAACCCTGTACGCCAGGATCGCTCATCTCAAGAAGCTCGCGGCGATCGGCCATGACCCGGCGAGAGTGGACCTGCGTCGCCGGCTTCAGAACCTTTTCCTGCTCCTGCTGCTCATCGTGCGCCACCTCGAGGCCTGAGCAAAGGGGAGGAGCGGGATCAATGGAGGTAGCTTGATGCTGTCGAGAAGCCTGGACAAGGCCCGGGAGGCCTACAAGAACCGCAGCGTGGAGCACAGCCGCCGGGCCCACGATCAGTCCCGGGCAGAAGCAACGGAGGAGCACCGCCAGGAGCAGGGGCGCTACGTCAAGAGCCTGATCTACGGGGGCCTGGACGGGATCATCACCACTTTTGCGGTGGTCGCCGGGGTGGCGGGGGCGTCGCTCTCCGTGGCCGTGGTCCTGATACTCGGCCTGGCCAACCTGATCGCCGACGGGCTGTCCATGGCCATCGGCGACTATCTGAGCACCAAGGCGGAGAACGAGTACGCCCGGGCCGAGCGGGAACGGGAGCGCTGGGAGGTCGAGCACTACCCGGAAGGCGAGCGCCGGGAGATGGTGGAGCTGTACATGGACAAGGGCATCGAGCGCCAGGACGCCGAGACCGTGACCGGGATCCTCTCCAAGCACCCGGAGGCCTGGGTGTCCATCATGATGGTCGAGGAGCTGGGGATCGTGGAGAGCGAGGAATCCCCCCTGCACAACGCCCTGGTGACCTTCGTCTCCTTCGGGGTTCTCGGCTTCGTGCCCCTTCTGGCGTACGTGTTCCTTCGCTTCGCTCCCGCCCTGCAGGGTCAGACCTTCTGGATGTCCGCTGTGCTGACCGGGTTGACCCTCTTTAGCCTGGGGGCGCTCAAAGTCCGGATCACGGCCCGGAACTGGTTCACGTCGGGACTGGAGATGCTCCTGGTCGGCGGCCTGGCGGCCGCGGCCGCGTACGGAATCGGCCGCGCCCTGGCCGGCCTGGCATGAGCGGGGGCGAGGCGGTCGCTGGGAGAACGCCGGCGATGGAGCCGGTCATCCTGACACCGATTGGGATCATTCGTTCGCCCTTCGCCGAGCCGCGCGGCACGCCGATCCGGGCTGCCGGCGTGCGGCGGGCTGCGGCCGTTGGAGGCGCGGGCGTCGCCGGCCGGGGCGAAGGCTGCGTCGAGATCTTCCCGCAGTACCGGCGGGGGCTGGAGGACCTCGACGAGTTCTCCCACGTGATCCTGATCTGTCATTGCCACCGCACCCGGGGCTGGGCCCCGCGGGTCAAGCCCTACGTCCCGCACTTCGACAGCTTCCAGGCTGACCGGATCGGCTGGCTGGAGGGCCGGGTCGGGAACACGGAGCGGACCCGGGACGACGGGCGCTTCCACGGCCTTACCCGGGGCCGACCGACGGGAGCGGGATAACCCGTGGACACTCCCTCCGAGCTGCTGCTGTCCGGCCTGGTCATGGGTTTGGCTGCCGGACTGTCTCCGGGCCCGCTCCTGGCCCTGGTGATCGGCGAGACGATCCGCCACGACCGGCGCATGGGGATCCGGGTGGCCCTGGCCCCCCTGATCACCGACGTCCCCGCCGTGGCGCTGTCGCTGCTCGTGTTCTCCCGGCTGGCGGCGTACCGGAGCGTCCTGGGGGCAGTCTCCCTGGCCGGGGCGGGTTTCATCGGCTACCTGGCGTGGGAGAGCCTCCGCAGCCGCGGCCTGGATGCGGAGAGGATCCCCGAGCGGCCCCGTTCCTTTCGAAAAGGCCTGGTCACGAACGCTCTGAGCCCCCACCCGTACCTGTTTTGGATCACCGTGGGGGCGCCGGTGGTGATCCGGGCGGGCCAGTCGAGCCTGGCGGCGGCGGGTCTGTACATCCTGGGGTTCTACCTGCTGCTGGTCGGGTCGAAGATCACCGTCGCCCTCGTGGTGGACCGCTCCAAGGCCTGGATCCGGGGAAGGGCCTACCTCTGGATCCTCCGGGGGTTGGGGGTGGTCCTGGCCGTCTTCGCCGTGCTGTTCCTTCGGGACGGTCTGCGCCTGCTCGGGGTCCTGGGAGGAGGATCGGGGTCATGAGCGGACCGCAGCACGGAGACCGCGCCCGCGTGAGCTCGAGCGAGCCGGCCACCCATTTCGCCCCGCCTCACCGTGTCAGCCTCGCCAAAGCCAGGGAGCAGTCCATGGCCGTCGGCCGGGACCTCGGGCTGCGCCGGTTGGCCTCGTCGCTGCCGGATTTGCTGGCCGTGCTCAACCCCGAGCGGCAGGTGGTGTTCGCCAACGAGCAGCTCCTGCGGCTTCTGGGGGATCGTTCCCTCGACTCGGTCTGCGGCGAGCGCCCCGGGGAGCTCCTGGGCTGCATTCACGCGGGCGAGGGCCCAGCGGGCTGCGGCACCTCCCGCAGCTGTCGGCACTGCGGAGCCGCCCGGGCCATCCTGGAAACCCAGAGCACGGGAAAGCCGAGCTCCGAGGAATGCATGCTGAGGGGCGGCCAGGGGGCGGCGGCCCGGGCGTACACCTTCCAGGTTACGACCAGCCCGCTGGAGATTGGCCGGGACAACTACGTCCTGGTGTGCTTTCGCGACATCGCAGCCGAGAAGCATCGGCAGGCCCTGCAGCGGGTGTTCTTCCATGACCTGCTGAACACCGTTTCCGGGCTCAAGGTCCATCTGGATCTGCTGAAGCGCCAGGCGGAGGGGGAGAGCTGCCGCGCGGCGGTGGGGCGCCTGGAGCGGATCGCTGAGCAGCTGGCGGAAGAGATCCGCAGCCAGAGGCTCATGGTCCAGGCCGAGGCCCACACCCTGGAGGTGCAGAAGGACCTGCTCTCCTCGCGGGATCTGGGGGAGGAGCTCGTGGAGGCTTTCGGGGCCGCGGAACGCCCGGGCTCTGCGGCCCTGGAGCTGGCTCCTTTCTACGAATCGATCTCCTTCATCTCCGACGAGGCCATCCTGCGGCGGGTGCTCACGAACCTGATCAAGAACGCCCTGGAGGCTTCCGAGGCGGGACAGACCGTCACCCTGGGCTGCCGAAACCAGGAAGGGGGCCTGGCCTTCCAGGTGCACAATCCGGGGCACATGAGGCCCGCGGCTCAGGAGCAGGTCTTTCAGCGCTTCTTCACCACCAAGGGCCCCGGCAGGGGACTGGGCACCTACGGGGTCAAGCTGCTCACCGAGGGCTACCTGGACGGGCGGGTCTCCTTCGAGTCCAGTCCGGAGCGGGGCACCACCTTCACGGTGCAGCTGCCCCGCGGCGGACTGTAGGCGCCAGGCTGGGAGAGCGGGAGGCTTCGAGGGATGTATCACCGGGTCGTACGCAAACAGCCCAACAGCAAGTCCTGTCTGGTCTGCGGGATGAGGAACCCCTTGGGTCTCAAGGGGGCCTTCTACGAGCTGGACAACGGCGAGCTGCTGTGCACCTTCGTCCCTGCGGAGGAGCACCAGAGCTACCCCGGGCGGCTGCACGGCGGGATCGCGGCGGCGATCCTCGACGAGACCATCGGCCGGGCGATCATGATGGGCACCGAGGAGGAGGTCTGGGGTGTGACCGCCGAGTTCACGATCCGCTATCGCAAGCCGATCCCCCTGGAAGCCCCGCTCCGGGTGGTGGCCAGGATCACCAGGAGGGGAGGGCGGGTATTCGAGGGAACCGGCGAGATCCTTCTCGAAGACGGATCGGTGGCGGCGGAGGGCGAGGGGCGCTACATCCGCATGCCCCTGGAGCGCATCTCCGAGTTCGACCGGGAGCAGGAAGAGTGGCGGGTGGTCGCGCACCCGGGGGACCGGGAGGGGTTCGAGCTGTGAGCCCGACCCAGCCCGGCAGCGGCGCCGCGGGCGAGTTCTCGGGAAAGGTCGCCCTGGTGACCGGGGGCTCCAGCGGCATCGGCCGGGCCACGGCCAGACTCCTGTATGCCCGGGGGGCCACGGTGTTCGTGGGTGGGTCGAACCGGGAGAAGCTGGAGCATTCCCTGCGCGAGCTCGCCGGGCCCCCGGGGTCGGTGGCGGGGCAGGCGGGGCTCCACCCGGCCCTCGGTGACGTGCGCCGGGTCGAGGACTGCGCCCGCCTGGTCCGGGAGACCGTGGATCGGGCGGGGCGGCTCGACCTGGTGGTCAACTCCGCGGGGGTGTGGGTGGAAGGGCCGGCGGCAGAGGTCTCGGAGGAGAGCTGGGACCACGTCCTGGACGTGAACCTCAAGGGGACCTTCTTCGTCTGCCGCTACGCCGTCCCCGAGCTGGTCCGGACCCGCGGCTGCATCGTGAACGTCAGCTCCGACTCGGGGGTCTGGGGCAACGACGGGGCTGCGGTGTACTGCGCCTCCAAGGGCGGGGTGACCATCCTGACCAAGGCCCTGGCGGTCGAGCTGGCCCCTCGGGGCGTGCGGGTCAACGCGGTCTGTCCCGGGGATGTGGACACCCCCATGCTCCGCGAGGCGGTGCGACGCTACGGCGGCCGGGACCCCGAGCGGTACCTGGCGGAGCTGGTCTCGCACTACCGCCTCGGCCCGGGCCCCCGCTTGACCAGCGCCGAGGAGGTGGCCGAAACGATTGCGTTTCTCGCCTCCGCCCGGGCCTCGGCCATCACGGGGGCCTGCCTGGCCGTCGACCAGGGGCTCACCGCTGGACTCTAAGCGGATCAGCTGGAACAATCCCGGGTTTTTGTGCTAGAATTGATATAGGCGAGGAGCTCATGAGCCACCACGACAGCGACACCGGCCGGGAGGGCGGCCGCCCGGCCCCGCCGGAGACCCCGGCCAAGACCCCGGGACCGGATTTCATTCGCAGCATCGTCATCGCGGATCGCGAGGCGGGCAAGAACCAGGGCAGGGTGCACACCCGCTTCCCTCCGGAGCCCAACGGCTACCTGCACATCGGCCACGCCAAGTCCATCGTCCTGAACTTCGGGATCGCCGAAGAGTTCGGCGGCAAGTGCAACCTGCGCTTCGACGACACCAACCCGACCAAGGAAGAGGTGGAGTACGTCGAGTCGATCCTGGCGGACGTGCGCTGGCTGGGCTACGACTGGGAAGACCGCCTGTTCTACGCTTCGGATTACTTCGACAGGCTCTACGAGTTCGCCGAGGATCTGGTGCGGGCGGGCAAGGCCTACGTGGACAGTCTGAGCCCGGAGGAGGTGCGGGAGCACCGGGGCACCCTGACCGAACCGGGGCGCAACAGCCCGTACCGCGACCGTCCGGTCGAAGAGAACCTCGACCTTCTGCGGCGCATGCGGGCCGGGGAGTTCGCGGAGGGGGAGCACGTGCTGCGGGCCCGGATCGACATGAGCTCCCCGAACATCAACCTCCGCGACCCGGCCATCTACCGGATCAAGCACGCCTCCCACCACCGCACGGGGGACGCCTGGTGCATCTACCCGATGTACGACTACGCCCACCCGCTCTCCGATGCCCTGGAGGGGATCACCCACTCGATCTGCACCCTGGAGTTCGAGAACAACCGGCCGTTGTACGACTGGTTCCTGGACAACCTCGACGCCGGCTGCCATCCCCGGCAGATCGAGTTCGCCCGCCTGAACGTGAGCTACACGGTGCTGAGCAAGCGCAAGCTCCTCGCCCTGGTGACGAAAGGCTACGTGCGCGGCTGGGACGACCCGCGGATGCCCACGATCTCGGGCCTGCGCCGCCGGGGGTACACCCCCGAGGCGATCCGCGCCTTCTGCGAGCGGATCGGGGTGGCCAAGGTCAACAGCACGGTGGACATCTCCCTGCTGGAGTACTTTCTCCGGGAGGACCTGAACCGGCGGGCGCCGCGGGTCATGGGAGTGCTCCAGCCCCTGAGGCTGGTGATCGAGAACTACCCGGAGGGCCAGGAAGAAGAGCTGGAGGCGGTGAACAACCCCGAGGATTCTTCCGCCGGGACTCGCCCGGTTCTCTTGTCCCGGGTCCTCTACGTCGAGCGGGAGGACTTCCGGGAAGATCCCCCCAAGAAATGGTTCCGCCTGGCCCCGGGGCGGGAGGTGCGGCTCAAGCACGCCTACTACGTGACCTGCACGGGGGTCGTCCGGGACCCGGACAGCGGGGAGGTGGTGGAGCTGCGCTGCAGCTACGACCCACAGACGCGAGGGGGCTGGTCGCAGGACGGGCGCAAGGTCCTGGGCACCCTGCACTGGGTGTCCGCCGCCCACGCTCTGGAAGCGGAGGTGCGGCTGTACGATCGCCTGTTCGACCGGGAGAACCCTGGCGAAGAGGAGGAGGGGAGGCAGTT
The DNA here is from genome assembly GCA_016930895.1 of Spirochaetales bacterium. Next base: position 9,514 of record JAFGFV010000091.1, read on the forward strand.
CACCGACTACCTGAACCCCGCTTCCCTCGAAGTGCTGAGCGGTTGCAGGGTGGAACGGAGCCTGGCGGACGCCCCCGTGGGCGGCACCTACCAGTTCCTGCGCCAGGGTTACTTCTGCGTGGATCCCGATTCCACGGGGGGCAGGCTGGTGTTCAACCGCACGGTTACCCTGAAGGATTCCTGGGCCAGGATCGAGAAGGCCGCGGCCCCGTAGGAGCGCAGCATGGGATACCTGCACTACACGGTCACGGTGGCCCAGGACAAGCAGATCCGGGTCTCTCTCAGCAACCGCGCCAACGTCCGGCTGCTGGACACTTTGAACTACTACAAGTACCGGGCGGGCCGGCCGTACCAGAGCGTGAGCGAGTTCTCCGAGGAGACCCGAGTGCAGATCAAGCCGCCGCACAAGGGGGAGTGGCACGTGATCGTCGACCTCAAGGGGCAGGGCGAGGAGGTGCGCGCCATCGTCGACGTGGTCGACGCCCCGGACAAGCACTCAGGAGGAGGGACGTAGACATGTCCGATCTTCAGGAGACGCTGGATTCCAGGAAGAGGGAGCTGCGGGAGCTCGTGCGGTCCCGTTCCAAGGCGACCTGCGCGGAGGTCGTGTCCACGGAGATCGACGTGCGCCGGGAAACCCGGATCGAGGAGCTGGAGGACGAGATCGTGACGCTGCGCAGAAGGCTCAAGGGCACGTGAGCGCAGGCGTAAGGGGACCTTTGGAAGTGCTTCAGCGTGTTGCGCAGGCAGGGTTTCTGCTGGCGACCGTGATTCTGGTTTCCTGCTTCTCTGGGGGCGACCAGGGAGCCGGGACCTCGGGCACAGCGCCGAGTGCCCGACGCACGCCGCCGATCGACCAGCGCAACCCGGCGATCACCGAAACCGCGACCTTTGCCCTTGGGTGATTCTGGACCCCGGATGCCCGGTTCGGGCAGCTCGACGGGGTGCTGAGCACCCGGGTGGGGTACGCCGGCGGCACCAGCCCCAACCCCACCTACTACCAGATCGGCGACCACTCCGAGAGCGTACAGATCCTCTTTGACCCTAGCGTCATTTCCTACGACCGGCTCCTCGAGATCTTCTGGCAGGCCCACGACCCAACCGCCGGCCCCTATTCCCGGCAGTACATGTCCCTGATCCTGGCGCACGGTGACGCTCAGCGTCTCGCGGCGGAGCGCTCCCGGCGGGCCGAGGAGGAGCGCCGGGGTGTCCCGGTCGTGACCGAGATCCTCTCCGAGTGGAGCTTTACCCCGGCCGAGGGCTATCACCAGAAGTATTCCCTGCGGGCCGACGAGCTCTTGCTGCGGGAGCTCAGGGCCATGTATCCCGGCGAAGAACAGCTCGTGGCCTCCACGGCCGCCGCCCGCATCAACGGCTACCTGGGCGGGTACGGCACCCTCCGGGAGCTGGAGCGGGAGATCGACAGCTACGGCCTGTCTCCGGAAGCCTCCGAGTACCTGCGCCGGAGAGTCGGCCGCTTCCGGCCCTGAGGCCGCAGGTCAGGGACGCAGCGATGCCCGCGGGGAACCGAATACGGGGCCCCGGGGTTACAGGGAAGCGGCGAACGGTGTATCATGCTCGGCGTATGACCGGGCAGACCGTCTTCGACCGCATCCTCGAGGGAACCCTTCCGGCGCGGATGGTCTACGAGGACAGCCATGTCCTGGCGTTCCACGACGCCCACCCGCAGGCTCCCGTCCACGTGCTCGTGATTCCCAAGCGCAGGGCCGGCAGCTTCGCCGAGCTGGCCGCGCAGGAACCGGAGGTGATCGGGCATTTCTTCCAGGGAGTGGCGGCCACGGCCCGCACCCTGGGCCTGCTGGAGAACGGCTACCGGCTGGTCATCAACACCGGGCGCGATGCGAATCAGACCGTGGCGTACGTGCACGCCCACATCCTCGGGGGCCGAGCGCTGGGCTGGCCGCCGGGTTGAAGGCTCTTACGGGAGGTGAACCGTGAGCAAGAAGGGGCCGATCGGCATTACCCCGATTGGGGCGGCGGGGCTGGCCGCCGGAGTGCTGCTCTCTCTCCTCGCCGCGGGGGCTCTGGAGGCCCAGACCCTGGACCTGCCGCTGCTCGGGGCCGTCGAGGCGAACCTGTACTCGTCCATCTCCTTCGACGAAATCGGGGGCAAGGTGTACACGGACGGGATTCCGGACGTGCGCAATCAGCTCCTGCGTCTGAGCCTGGACCCTCCGGAGCTGGAGGGTCTCGTCGATATCCACCGCTACCACGGAAGCTTCGCGGGGGAGCTCCTGGTGGCCATCATGGGCACGGACAACCGTCCCCGGTTGTTCCTCATGGACCCGCTGAGCCTGAAACGCAGGGCCGCGCCGAACTGGGGAATCTCGATCGACTGGGCGCTCGTCGAGGCGGGGGAAGGTTCGTTCTACTGCGCGCGCAGCCTGCCGAGCGGCCGGTATGAACCCTACCGCTTCGATGTCGGGGCCAGGGCCGTCCGGGCAGTGGACACCGCCGGGGTACCCATAGACCTCTCGGGGGACGGGCTGCACCTGCTGATCCAGGACCCTGAGAGTGGGCGGGTGGTCTTCTGGAACCTGTTCGAGGACAAGCCCACCGGGTCGGTGCCCTCCCTCGCCCCTCCCGGGCAGGTGCGCTTCGTGGACAACGGCTACGCCCTCCTGCCCCCCGAGGACCCGAAGCGTCCCTGGAGCGTCGTGGACGTGGAAGGCAAGGAAGCGCTGTCACTGTCGCTGAGCTGCGGACGCTTCCGGCCGCTGTCGCTGTGGTTGAGCCGGGACGGCCGCCACGGCGTGGCCGGCTACATGTCCCGCTTGAACCCCCGCGCCGCGGTGGTCGATGCCGCGCCCCTGTGGCAGCGGCTCAGGGCGGAGGGGCTCGTGTTCACGGCCACCTCCGGGACCCTGAACGCCGGCCGGGTCAGGATCCGGGAACACCCGAGCCTGAAGGCCAAGACCCTCGGCCACCTGGAACAGGGGGAGAAGGTCCGGGTCCTGGAGCGCAGCGGGTACCGTGAGCCGATCGACGGGATGGTGGCCCCCTGGTACCGGATCGAGACCGAGGACGGCCGGGCGGGGTGGTCCTACGGTCACTTCATCGACCTGCGATGAGCTTCCTCCAGCTGGTGCGCCGGCGCCAGAGCGTCCGGCGCTACCTGGACCGCCCGGTCGAGCCCGACAAGCTGGACCGCTGCCTGGAGGCCGCGCGCCTGGCACCCTCCGCCTCGAACGCGCAGGACTGGGCTTTCGTGGTGGTGGACCATCCCGAGCTCAAGAGCGCGGTGGCCCGGCAGACCATCGCGCCGCTGCGCTCGTTCAACACCTTCACAGACCAGGCCCCGGTGCTCGTGGTCGTACTGAGCGAGAAGCCCGCGCTGGTGACCCGGACGCTGTGGAGGGCCTTCGGCCGGGACTACGGGCTCATCGACATCGGGATCGCAGCGGAGCATTTCTGCCTGCAGGCTGCAGAGGAGGGTTTGGGGACCTGCATGCTGGGCTGGTTCGACGGAAAAAAGATCAAGAGCCTGCTCGGAATTCCCTCCGGGCCCAGGGTGGACCTGGTCATCGCGGTGGGGTACCCCGAGGATCCGGCGCCCGTTTCCAAACGGCGCAAACCGCTGGACAGAATCGTGAGCTACAATCGGTACGGCGGTGTGCCTGGAGCCGGGAGCCGAGGGAGGAGGAGATATGCCTTTGACGATTCGCAGCACAGCCTTTGAGGCCGGAGGACCGATCGCGCAGACGTACACCTGCGACGGACGTGACGTGTCCCCGCCGCTGCGGTGGGACAACGTGCCGGATGCAACGAAGAGCTTCGCGCTGGTCTGCGACGATCCGGACGCGCCCGTGGGGACCTGGGTGCACTGGGTGCTCTACAGGATCCCGGGAAGCGTGCGCCAACTCCCCGAGGCGGTGCCGGCGCGGGAGACTCTCCCGGATGGCAGCACCCAGGGCAGGAACGACTTCGGCAAGATAGGCTACGGCGGACCGTGCCCTCCCCGGGGGAAACCCCACCGCTATTTCTTCAGGCTCTACGCGCTGGACGAAGAGCTTTCCCTGGCGCCCGGGCTCAGCAAGAAGGCCCTGCTCAAGGCCATCGACGGGCACGTGCTGGTCGAGGCGGAGCTGTACGGGACCTACGGGCGCAGGTAGCTTCGGTCGCCGCGGCTGGTGGCGCTGCTCTCAGCAGGTCAGGTGCAGAGCCGCGACGACCCGGCCTTCCGCACGTCGCCGGTTGTACTCCTGGACGGCCGCGTCCGTGGGGACGGGCACGAGCTCGATCTCCCGGCGGCGGGCCTCTTCCACGACCTGCTTCTCGACCTTCATGCGTCCGAGCTTACCCAGGCCTACGATCAGCAGCTGCGGATGGTAGCGGAGCACTTCCTGCAGATCCTGCAGGGCGAAGGCGTGTCCTCTCTCGCGCCACCAGTCCCCCTGGACGCCTTCCGGGTAGATGATCACATCGGAACGATAGAGGGTTCCGTCGATCGTGATCCGGCCGAAGGAATAGGAGTCGATCATACGCCTCTCCCCCTCCATGACGATACGGTGTACACTCCCGAGGGGTCAAGGGCCGCAGCTTTGAGGAGCACACTCGTTACCCGGCACAGCGTTTTCTTCGCGGACAGCGGGGGGTTGTCCTGGGTCCCCGACGGCGGGGTGGACCTGGTGGTGACCTCGCCTCCGTACCCCATGGTCGAGATGTGGGACTCCCAGTTCGCGGCGCAGGACCCGGAGACCGCCCGCTGCCTGGAGTGCGGCGATGGGGCCGCCGCCTTCGAGGCCATGCATCGGCAGTTGGAGCGGGTATGGCGGGAGCTGTACCGGGTGCTGCGCCCGGGAGGGATCGCCTGCCTGAACGTCGGGGATGCCACCCGGTCGATCGGCGGGAGTTTTCAGCTGTTCCCCAACCACAGCCGGGTCCTTCAAGCCTGCACTGCCCTCGGCTTTCAGTGCCTGCCGCAGATCATCTGGCGCAAGCAGACCAACGCCCCTACCAAGTTCGTAGGATCCGGGACTTTGCCCGCAGGGGCCTACGTGACCCTCGAGCACGAGTGGGTCCTGCTCCTGCGAAAGGGGGGGCTGCGGCGCTTTGCGAACGAGGCGGAGCGCCGGCGCCGGCGGGAAAGCGCGTTCTTCTGGGAGGAGCGGAACCTGTGGTTTTCGGACATCTGGGATCTCAAGGGTGTGCGTCAGGAGATGGGCGGTCGGGAGCGGATGGACCTCGGGGAGGCAAGCCAGCTGGGACTGTGGCAGGCAGCCCCTCCCGGCACCCGGCCGCGCAGCGGCTCCTTTCCCTTCGAGCTGGCCGAACGCCTGGTGTGCATGTTCTCCCTGTACGGGGACGTGGTGCTGGATCCCTTTCTCGGGGCCGGCACCACCCTGCTGGCGGCCATGGCCTGCGGGCGCAACTCGATCGGGGTCGAGATCGAGCCTGGGATGGGCGATGAGATCCGCCGGCGGGTCGGCGAGCTCCTGCCGGAAGCCCGGGAGCGGGCGGCCGAGCGCGTGCAGCGGCACCTTGCCTTTGTCGCTTCGTGGCGGGAGCGGGGCAAGGAGCCGGCGTACCGCAGCCGCCGGCACGGGTTTCCCGTGGTGAGCCGCCAGGAGACGGAGATCCGGCTGCTGGCCCCGACGGCCGTGCGGACCGTGGGTCCCTGGGAGTGGGAGGCGGAGTACCGGGAGGTATAGGGCAGCCGGGTGATGCTCAGGGACCCGGCCGCGCCCAGACTCTGCGGATCTCGGCAAGCACGGCCTGGAGCTTCATGGAGTCCGTAACAGTCCCTTGCACTCCCGCTGATCAATTGCCCTCCGCCGGGGGCAGGGCGCCCGGCGGCGCGCTACCGTCCCAGCCACCCCCCGTCCACCGGCAGGGTTATGCCGTTGACGTAGGCGGACGCCTCGGAGGCCAGGAACACCACGGCGCCCTTGAGGTCTTCCGGGAGGCCCCACCTGCCCGCGGGGATGCGGGTCAGCAGCGCCGGGGCCCGTTTCGGGTCGTTGCGCAGGGGCTCCGTGTTGCTGGTCACCATGTAGCCCGGAGCGATGGCGTTGACGTTGATGCGATGGGGTGCCCACTCGTTGGACAACAGCTGGGTGAGCCCACGGATGCCGCTCTTGCTGGCGGTGTACGAGGGGATCAGGACGCCCCCCTGGAAGGAGAGCACGGAGGCGATATTGATGATCCTGCCGCCGGAGCCCTGCTTCACGAACTGACGCGCAGCCGCCTGGCACAGGAAGAACAAGCTCTTGAGGTTCACGTTGATCACATCGTCCCAGTCTTTCTCGGTGAACTCCAGGGAGGGGGCCCGGCGGATGATGCCGGCGTCGTTGACCAGGA
>JAFGFV010000538.1 GCA_016930895.1 Spirochaetales bacterium
CCTTCTCGACGGCGGCGGGGTCCGTTTCTCGGTCTGGGCCCCCGGGCGCCGGTCGGCGGAGGTCGAGGTGCAGGCCGCGGCCTGGTCGGCGGGGCGCACGTCCCGGGCACCCCTGGAGCGCGGCGAGCGGGGCTACTGGAGCGCCACCCTGCCCGGACTGCCCGCCGGGGCGCGCTACCAGTTCTTCCTGGACGGGGAGACCCTGCGACCCGACCCGGCCTCCCACTTCCAGCCCGAGGGCGTGCACGGCCCCTCCGAGGTGGTGGATCACGACGCCTTCGTCTGGAAGGAGGACGGGTGGCCGGGACTGCCGACCGAGGAGATGGTCCTGTACGAGCTGCACGTCGGGACCTTCACCCCCGCGGGGACCTTCCAGGCAGCGATTGCCCGCCTGCCCGAGCTCGCGGCCCTGGGCGTGAGCGCGCTGGAGCTCATGCCGGTGGCCGCGTTCCCGGGGGAGCGCAACTGGGGCTACGACGGAGTGTACCCGTACGCCGTGCAGGCCTCCTACGGCGGCCCGGAGGGGCTGAAGGAGCTGGTGGCGGCCTGCCACCGCCAGGGTCTGGCCGTGGTCCTGGACGTGGTGTACAACCATCTCGGTCCGGAGGGGAACTACCTTCGCGACTTCGGGCCCTACTTCACCGACCGCTACCGCACCCCCTGGGGGGAGGCGCTGAACTTTGACGGCCCCTGGAGCGACGAGGTGCGGGAGTATTTCATCGACAGCGCCCTGCACTGGTTCCGGCGCTACCACCTGGATGCCCTGCGCCTGGACGCCATCCACGCGATCTGCGACTTGAGCGCCCGGCCGTTCCTCGCGGAGCTGCGCGAGCGCACCGCGGAGCTCTCCATGATCCTCGGGCGCCCCCTCAGCCTGATCGCCGAGAGCGATCTCAACGACTCCCGCTTCCTCCGGCCCGCGGCGGCCGGGGGGATCGGTCTGCACGCCCAGTGGTCCGATGACCTCCATCACGCCCTCCACGCCCTGCTGACCGGAGAGCGGGAGGGATACTACCGGGACTTCGGCTCCTTCGTCGATCTGGTGAAGGCGTACCGCGACCGCTTCGTGTACGACGGCCGCTACTCCGCCCACCGGAAGCGTCGCCACGGAAACCCCGCCGCCGACCTGCCCGCCGAGCGCTTCGTGGTCTTCAGCCAGAACCACGACCAGGTGGGCAACCGCCTGTTCGGGGAGCGCAGCTCGGCGCTCTTGCCGTTCGAGGCCCTGCGGCTGCTGGCCGCCTCGGTCCTGCTCTCCCCCTTCCTCCCCCTGCTGTTCATGGGAGAGGAATACGGGGAGCCCTCCCCCTTCCTGTATTTCGTGAGCCACACGGACCCGCAGCTCGTCGAAGCGGTGCGCCGGGGGCGGCGGCAGGAGTTCGCTGCCTTTGACTGGTCGCAGGAACCCCCGGACCCCCAGGACCCTGTCACCCGCGAGGCCAGCGTCCTGAGCTGGAAGCTGCGCGGCCGGGGGCGGCACCGGCAGCTCCTCGCGCTGTACACCGAGCTGATCGCCCTGAGGCGGAGGCATCCGGCCCTGAGGCCCGGCGGAACCTGCGCCGTGGAGCCGGCCGGACCGCCGGGGGCGCGCGTCTTGGCGCTGCACCGCACCGCCTCGGGCGCGTCCGCCGAGGCGGCGACGGTGATTCTGGGGTTCGAGCCCGATCCCCGCAGCGCGGAGGTGCCCCTTTCCCCGGGGCGATGGGAGCTCCTGCTCGATTCGCAGGACGAGCGCTGGGCAGGCGAAAGCCGCGGCGGCTCCGGGCTGCCGTCCCGGATCGAGGTCCCCAAGGGGAAGGCAGTGCGCCTGACCCTGCCGGGATACGCTTTCGCGCTGTACGAACGAGGTGAACCATGAACCGCTACCTGTGCATTCACGCCCACTTCTACCAGCCTCCTCGGGAGAACCCGTGGCTGGAAGACGTAGAGCTCCAGGACTCCGCGTACCCTTACCACGACTGGAACGAACGGATTACCGCCGAGTGCTATGCGCCCAACACCGCCTCCCGCATCCTGGGGCCGGAGCGGCGCATCATCAACATCGTCAACAACTACGCGTCCATCAGCTTCAACGTGGGTCCCACCCTCTGCTCCTGGCTCCAGCGCCGGGAGCCCGAAGTGTACGAGGCGATCCTGGAGGCGGACCGGCAAAGCCGCGAGCGCTTTTCCGGTCACGGGTCGGCGATCGCCCAGGTGTACAACCACCTGATCATGCCCCTGGCGGGCGAGCGCGACCGCCGCACCCAGGTGCTGTGGGGGATTCGGGACTTCGAGCACCGCTTCGAGCGGCGCCCCGAAGGCATGTGGCTCTCGGAGACCGCCGTGGACCTGCCCACCCTGAGGATCCTGGCGCAAGAGGGAATCCGCTTCACGATCCTCGCGCCGAACCAGGCCCGACGGGTGCGCTCCCTCGGATCCGAGGAGTGGCGGGAGGTGGACGGCGCCCGCATCGATCCCCGGGTCCCGTACCTGTGCCGCCTGCCCGATGGGAGCTCGATCGCGCTGTTCTTCTACGATGGGCCCGTGTCACGGGAAATCGGCTTCGGAACGCTGTTGGCCAGCGGCGAAGAGTTCGCCGCCCGACTGACCGGGCTCTTCGACGATCGCGATTCACCGCAGCTGGCACACGTGGCCACCGACGGCGAGACCTACGGGCACCATCGCCCCTTTGGCGACATGGCCCTGGCGTACTGCCTCTATCACGTCCAGGAGCAGGAGCTGGCCAGGATCACGGTCTATGGGGAATACCTGGAGCTCCACCCGCCGGAGATGGAGGTCGAGATCCACGAGAACAGCTCCTGGAGCTGCGCCCACGGCGTGGAGCGCTGGCGGGCGGACTGCGGCTGCAGCTCCGGCATGCATCCCGGGTGGACCCAGCAGTGGCGCGCCCCCCTGCGCTCCGCCCTGGACTGGCTGCGGGACCAGTGCCTGGCCCCCTACGAGCAGCGGGCCGCCGGGCTGATGCGGGACCCCTGGGCGGCCCGGGACGCCTACATCGAGGTGGTCCTCGATCGCAGCGCAGAAACCCTGGAGCGCTTCTTCGATACGTGGGGCATCGGCGGGACGGAGGCCGCCGGGCGGGTGGAGGCGCTCAAGCTCCTGGAGCTGCAGCGCCACGCCATGCTCATGTACACCAGCTGCGGCTGGTTCTTCGACGAGATCTCCGGGATCGAATCCACCCAGGTGCTTCTCTACGCGGCCCGGGTCGTGCAGCTGGCCCGGGAGTGTTTCGGGATCGACCTCGAGGGCGAGCTGGTGGAACGCCTCCGGGAGGCGCCCAGCAACCTCCCGGACTACCGGGACGGAGGCGGGGTGTACGAGGCTCTGGTTCGCCCCGCCGAGGTCGACCTGCTGCGGGTGGGGGTGCACTACGCGGTCAGCTCCCTGCTCGAGGACTATGCGGAGGACGCCTCGATCTTCTGCTACCGCATCCATGGGGAGCGCAGCGAACGCACCACCGCCGGCAGGATGAGCCTGGCCACCGGAAGGGCCCGGGTGATCTCGGAGGTTACCCTGGAGGAGCGTGCGGTGAGCTACGCCGTGCTGCACCTGGGGGGGCACATCATCAATGGCGGGGTGCGCCTGTTCGGCGGGGCGGAGCATTTCGACGAGCTGCAGCGGGACATCCGGGATGCCTTCCTGAAGAGCGACGTCCCCGAGGTCATCCGCCTGATGGACGAGCACTTCGGCAGCCACAGCTACTCGATCTGGCACCTCTTCCGGGACGAGCGCCGGGCCTTCTTCTCCCGCATCCTCGCGTCGACCCTGGAGGGCGTCCGCCTCCAGTACCGCAGGATCTACGAGGACAACTACGGGATCATGCAGGCCATGAGCGAAACCGGGGTGCCGATCCCCGCGGCCCTCCGCACTCCCCTCGAGTTCACCCTCAACCAGGACCTGCGGGAGCTCCTGGAGGGTGACCCGCCGCTACCGCCGCGCTTCCGCGAAATCCTGGCCGAGATGCGCCGCTGGGGGGTCAAGGTGGACACCGCGGCCCACGGTTTGGCTGCCTCACGGTTGGCCCGGCGCCTTCTGCGGGAGCTGGAGGCGGCCCCCCGGGAACGCGAGCTCCTCGAGCAGGCCATCGCGACCCTGGAGCTGCTGCGCACCCTGCCGGCGCCCCTCAATCTCTGGGAGGCCCAGAACAGCTACTTCCGGATCTCCCAGGAGCTCGCCCGGGAACCCTCCGCAGGGGAGGACCGCTGGGCCGAAGGGTTCCGGCATCTCGGCGAGCTTCTGTCCGTGAGCGTGACTCCCTGATGCGCATCCCCAGGGCCACCTACCGCGTTCAGCTCACCCGGGACTTCCCCCTGCGGGCGGCCCGGGAGATCCTCCCGTACCTGGAGCGCCTGGGCGTGTCGGACCTGTACGTGTCCCCCATCCTGCAGGCCCGCCCAGGCAGCACCCATGGTTACGACGTGATCGACCCCCTGACGGTGAACCCGGAGCTGGGGGGCCGGGCGCAGCTGGACGGCCTTCTGGACGACCTCGCCGGCCGTGGGCTCGGCCTGCTGGTCGACATCGTCCCCAACCACATGGCCTTCGACGGAGGGAACCGCATGCTGGCGGACGTGCTGGAGAACGGCCCGGAGTCCCGCTACTTCGGCTTCTTCGACGTGGAGTGGGACCACCCCTACGAGGGCATGAAGGGCCGCCTGCTGGCCCCCTTTCTCGGGGACTTCTACGGGACCTGCCTCGAGCGGGGGGAGCTGCGGCTGGTCTACGACCGGGAGGGCTTCTCCGTGAGCTACTACTCCCTGCGCCTGCCGCTGCGCATCGAGTCCTACACCCGGGTCCTGACCCAGGGGCGAGCCGAGCTCCGCCGGCAGCTCGGCCGGGGGCACCCGGAGTACCTCAAGTACCTCGGCCTGCTGTACCTGCTGCGGCACCTGCCTCCGGGCAGCGATCCCGGGGAGCGCTACGACCAGATCGCCTTCGCCAAGAGCATGCTCTGGGAGCTGCACACCGGCAGCCCGGAAGTGCGCCGCGTCGTGGACACGAGCCTCGAGCACTTTAACGGCCGCCCGGAGGACCCGACGAGCTTCGACGACCTGGACGCTCTCCTGCAGGAGCAGCACTTCCGCCTGGCCTTCTGGAAGGTGGGCACGGAGGAGCTCAACTACCGCCGCTTCTTCAGCATCAACGAGCTGATCAGCCTGCGGGCCGAGGAAGAGGAGGTCTTCAACCACACCCATGCCCTGGTGCTGGAGCTGGCCGGGGGCAGTGGCGAGGTGCGCGTGGGCCTGCGGGTTGATCACGTGGACGGGCTCTACGACCCGCACCTCTACCTGAAACGCCTGCGGGAAAGGCTGCCCGAGGGGTTTATGGTGGTGGAGAAGATCCTCCAGGCGGGCGAGCGTCTGCCGGAGAGCTGGCCCGTGCAGGGAACCACGGGGTACGACTTCCTGAACGTGGCCAACGGACTGTTCTGCAGCCGCCGCAACCGCCTCACCCTGGGCAGGATCTACCGCCGCTTCGCCGGGGGAGAGGTCTCCTTCCTCGGGCTGGTGGAAGAGAAGAAGCGCCTCATCGCCGAGAAGCACATGGTCGGAGACATCGACAACCTGGCCCGCCTGCTCAAGCGGCTGGCCGGCCGCTACCGCTACGGCAGCGACTTCACCTTGCACGGCTTCAAGCGGGCCCTGGGCGAGATGCTGGCGCTGTTTCCGGTCTACCGAACCTACATCGCTCCCGGGCGTTCCAGCGACGCCGACTTGGCCCTGATCGCTGAGGTGGTCCGGCGGTCCAAGCAGAACCTGCCGGATTTCGTGCACGAGCTGGCTTTCATCGAGAAGGTCTTTGCCCTGCGCTTCGAAGCGGAGCTCCCGCCGGAGGAGCAGCGCCGGTGGCTCCAATTCATCCAGCGCTTCCAGCAGTTCACCGGGCCGCTCATGGCCAAGGGCCTGGAAGACACCGCCCTGTACGTGCACAACCGCCTGCTTTCCCTGAACGACGTGGGCGGAAACCCCGACAGGTTCGGAAGCTCGGCCATCGAGTTCCACCACTTCAACCGGATCCGCGGCAGGGCCTGGCCGCACACCCTGAACGCCACGGCGACCCACGACACCAAGCGGGGCGAGGACGTGCGGGCCCGCCTCAACGTGCTGTCGGAGCTCCCCCTGGAGTGGGAGCACCAGGTGGGAACCTGGCGGCGCCTGAACCGCCGGCACAGGGCGGCCGGTGTCGAGGCGCCGGACGGCAACGACGAGTACTTTCTCTATCAGACCCTGGTCGGCGCCTGGCCGTTCCGGGCCCAGGAGGTGCCGGAGTTCAAGTCCCGGCTCAAGGCCTACCTGATCAAGGCGGTCCGGGAAGCCAAGGTGCACACCGCCTGGCTGGCCCCGGACCAGGGCTACGAGCGGGGCTTTCTCGAGTTCGTGGAAGGAATGTTGGTGGGAGCGGAGGCTCCCTCGGACGGCGGGAGCGGCAGGAACCCCTTCCTGGAGCACCTCCTGCCCTTCCAGCGGCGGGTGGCCTGGTTCGGGATCCTGAACTCCCTGTCCCAGACCCTGCTCAAGATGACCTGCCCCGGGATCCCGGACTTCTACCAGGGAACGGAGCTGTGGGATCTGAGCCTGGTGGACCCGGACAACCGGCGGCCGGTGGACTACGTCCTGCGCGCCCGGCTGCTCGAGCGGATTCTGGCGGAGGGAGCCCGGGACCCAGAAGGGCTGATCCCGTCCCTGTTCGCGGCGCCGGAAGACGGAGCGGTCAAGCTGTACCTGATCCAGCGCATCCTCGGGGCCAGAAACCGGGAGCATGCGCTGTTCGCCTCCGGAGCCTACCGTCCCCTGCGGGTTCGAGGGGAGCGGAAGAACCACGTGGTGGCCTTTGCCCGCGCCCGGGGCCGCCGGACGGCCCTGGTGGCGGCCCCGCGCTTCTTCACCACCCTCGCTCCGGAACGCGAGCTGCCCCTCGGGGGCCGGGTGTGGGGCGATACCCGGATCGAGCTGCCGGAGTCACTTCATGCCGGCGGCTGGACCGACACGGTCTCGGGATGCGCCGTTGCGGGAGGCGCGACCCTGATGGCGGCGGAGCTGTTTGCCCGCTTTCCTGGGGCTCTTCTCCTTGACGACGGGCCCGGCGTGAATATACTAGAATGAAGTAGAGCAATTCTTTTACCAAGGAGGTCTCTATGAAGAGAAGAAGTCTTGCTTTCGCGGTGCTGGCCCTGGTGCTGGCGGCGACCGTGGGGTTCGCGGCGCCGACCCAGGAAGCGGAGGAGGAGATCACCTTCGCCTACATGTCCGGGATCCTCGACCCGTTCATGCAGATGATCGAGAAGGGCATGCGCGCCAAGGCGGAGGAGCTGGGAGTGAACGTGCTCACCGCCGAGTACCCCAAGGCCTGGGGCCCTGAAGTCCAGGTGCCGATCCTCGA
>JAFGFV010000539.1 GCA_016930895.1 Spirochaetales bacterium
AGCTGCGCGGTCCCATGCTCTACTCCGTGAATCCTTTGGTGCTCTCGAAACTGGTGACGAACCGGCGGATGCCAGTATAGATGCCTTGCGCCAGCTTTTGCAAGTACGACGGATCCCCCAGGAGCCTGGCCTCCTCCTGGTTGGTGACGTAGCCCAGCTCGATCAGGATCGAGGGCATCATGGCCTTGCGGACCACGAACCAGGATTCCTCCCGGATGCCCCGGTTCGGACTGAAGGACCCCACAAGCTCATCGAAGCCCCCCAGGACAGACCGCGCCAGGGTCACGCTCTCTATCGAGTACTCCTCCTCGAGCAGTACGTTCAGGATCGGGGCGATGGCCCTGTTCTCCTCTCCCAGGGCCTGAGGGTCGATCAGCGTGCGCCGGTAGTCCGACGGCAGGACCCACACCTCGTATCCTTTCGCTTTCCGGTTGAAGGCCGCGTTGGCGTGGACGGAAACGAAGATGATCGCCTCCTGCTCTTTCAGCTCGATCCCGTTGGCCAGCTCCGTCCTCTCCTCGAGCTTGAGGTAGGTGTCGTCTTCCCGGGTCAGCTCGATGCGCTTGTCCGGGTACTCCGCCTTGAGCAGCTCGTACAAGCGCAAGGAAACGTCAAGTACCACATCCTTCTCCTGCAACCTGAGCTCCTGCTTGCCGACGCTGTAGGTCCCGATCGCGCCGGAATCCTTGCCGCCGTGCCCGGGGTCGATCAGGATCGCTGCCACGCGATGCAGGCTGGCCCTGCGGGAGCGTTCCCCGAAGTACGCCGACAGTGCCGCAAGGGTGTTCTCGGGAAACACCAGGGCCCCGCTCTCCCGGAGGATCGGACCCGTGTTGATCATGTCCCTGAAGTTCACGATCAGCCAGGGAGAGCCCACCTGGAACAGCACCCGGTCCCCCTTGTCGCCGAACCCCGTTCCGCTGAGCACGATGTGCCCGGTTTCCGTCAGGGGCTCCCACTGCAGGGTCCCTTTCACCTCCGCGAGCAGGCTGTGCAGCTCCAGTCCGCCGCCCCAAATGGGTTCCGCGCCGGTAGCCAACAGTGCCAACAGCACCAGCAGCAGCGGCGGCAGCGATCTCACCATGGTTCCACGTACGCTCATGAGCTCCTCGTCAGGTACGACCAGGCCCTTCCGGGAACGCCCCCGGAAGCCCTCAGGGTGTCTATCAGGTAGACCCCCGCCTGAACCCCGCCCTTCAGCACCCCGCGCCAGAACGCCCGGCCCAGGTTCGCCGCCCCCTCCTCCGGCTCCAGAGCCGGCTGCGCCCCCGTGGCCCGGCAGACCGCTTCGAGCGCCTCCTCGAGCGTGCCGCCGTGCCAGTCCCGGACCTGTGCCTGGCGGAGCAGCCCCCCCGGCATGAGCAGCCGCAGCGGCCGCCCACTGACCGGGAGCGGCCCCGGTCTGTCCGGATGCCCGTCCACTGCCCGGAGGAGCTCCCGCGCGGCTCCGGCAAAGGCCACGCGACCCTCCCGGAATCCCTCGGCCAGGAAGCGCTCCGTGCGCTCAACCCCCGGGGCCAGGCGAACCAGGATTCTCCGCGCGGCTTGCTCGGCAGCCTGCACGGCCTCAGTCCGGGTGTCGGCGGCGCTGATCACGTTCCCGCACTTGCCCATATTGTTTATCGGCAGGTCCACGTCCTCGCCCGCGTGCACGCGCAGAAACACCTCGCGCACTCCCGCGAGTGCCCCCGCCTCTTCCAGTCCGGTCATGGTCTGGATCCGTCCCGGAATCGAGATGAAGGCCCGCTCGGCGGACACCCGGGCCAGTCGCGGACTCAGGTCTCCAGGCGGCAGCCCTACCGCCAGGCGGAGAGCCGAGGCGGTGACCTCCACACCGCTGGCCAGGGGGAACGTCCACCCGGACATGTACCCGCCGGACAGCCGGGCGGCGATTTCCCCGACCATCGCGCCGCGGGGGGTGATCTTGACGTCCCCCTTGGCCGCGCCGTGGTGAAGACCCAGGGCGCGGATCCCCCGACGGAAGACCTCCTCGGCCTCCCGCACCGCCTTCGGGTCCAGCCCGCTGGGCAGCGTGTGCCCCATTTCCACGAAAAAGGGAGCAAAGGCGATGTGGCGGTCCGCCACTCCGCAGATCGTGATCCTGCCCCTGTAGATGACGGCGTCGAGGCTCAGCTCGGGGCCCTCCAGGTAGTCCTCCACGATCGCCCTGCGCGACCGCGATTGGGCCCAGGCGGCAGCCAGCGCCGCCTGCAGTCCCTCCTCCGAGTCCACGCGCCGCACTCCCCGGGCTCCCATGTTGTCCACCGGCTTGACCACCACCGGAAACGACAGCTCCAGCCCATCCGCCCGCAGGACTCCGCCGGGCTGCCGCACGGCCGTTCCCCCCGCCGCTTCGGGGGCCGTCCCCCCGGCCGCTTCCGGGGCCGTTCCCCCCGCCGCTTCGGGGGCCGTTCCCCCCGCCGCTTCGGGGGCCGTTCCCCCCGCCGCTTCGGGGGCCGGCAGCACGGCGAACCGCGGGCAGGGCACCCCGGCTTCCCGGAAGCGCAGACGCATCCGGGCCTTGTCCGTCGCATCCAGGGCGGCGGCGTACGGTACGCCAGGCAGCCCGAGGCGCTCGGCGACCCAGGCCACCGTGGTGGAGAAATCGGTGCCGGCGGTGAACACGCCTTCCAGGCGCGACTCGCCCAACAGCCGGCGGGCGGCCGTCTCCACGGCGCCGGGGTCGCTCAGGTCGACCTCAACGCAGCGATTGGCCAGCCCGGCTATGGCCTCGTCGATGCGCAGGGCCGCGACGCTCACCTCCCAGCCCATCTCCCGGGCGATCCGCACCGCCGGCAGCTGCATGATCCCGCCGCCGAGAATCAGGACGGCGGGCCTTTCTCCCTCCGGCGCCCCGCTCACTTCTGAGCCTCCGTCCGAACCGCGTAGAGCTCGAAGGTGTCGCCCAGCCCCAATGTCCGGCTGGCCAGGCCTACGAGCGCGAGCAGGCTCCGCCGCCCGGGGGAGGCGCTCTCACGGGAGACCCCTCCGGGCCAGGGAAAGCGCTCCGGGTGGTGCCCGGTGATCACCGTGACCGCGGGTCTGAGCCCGTACCGCCGCATCAGCCGGCGCCCGGCCCGGGGGCTCCAGATCGTCCGATGGTCCGCCGGGCTGCTGCGGAGGAACGCCTCCCGGTCGCGCCGGCCGGAAATGCCTGCGCCGTTCGGCGTGGCCAGGGCCAGCACCCCTCCGGGGCGGAGCAGCCTGGCGGCCCGCTCCAAGGCGAGCCCGGGCTCGCGGAAGTGCTCCGCCACGTACCACATCGACACGGCGTCGAACGAGCCAGGCGGCCAGGGTTCCTCGCCGCTCTCGAAGTCCCCGACGCGGCAGGGAATCTTCAGGACCTCCCGGACGTGCTCCACCGCCGGAGCCGACACGTCCAGCCCTTCGGCCTGGAACCCCGCCTCGCGCGCCGCCGCCAGGAAGGGGCCGTAGGCGCAGCCCACGTCCAGGAGCCTCCCGCCCCGGCCGCCGAGGAGCCGCCGGATTACGGAAACCCTCCGCCGCCCTGCCGATTTGATCGCCTCGAAGTCCTCCAGGTAGGTGCGGCCGTACTGCCGGCGATACTCTTCCTCGAAATAGCTTCGCTCGTAGCTCCGCCGGCCCA
>JAFGFV010000540.1 GCA_016930895.1 Spirochaetales bacterium
CCGGAGCTGGCTGACTTCCTGTGGGCGCTTGCCGGGGGTGCCGCAGCGGCAGCCGCCGCCTGCGCGTTCGTCTACGACCAGGCGCCGGGGAACGAACCGTCCCTGCTCGGCGCTCCGCTCGCCTGCTTTGGCCTGGTTCTCGCTATCCCGGTAGCGGACTCCTGGTGCAGGTCTCGGCTTCGGGCACGCCGCAGCCGGGGGTACTGAGGCGGGCCCCAGTCCCCCCCTCCGCCGGCGCTGCGACGCTGCGGTGGACGGTGGTTATTCTTCCTTCTTAATGATTTCGATCGTGAAGTTGCTGGCCAGGGCTGCAACGGCACCAATTGCCGCCCAGACCGGAACCAGCAGGGCGCCTACCACCCCGATCGTCAGAGGGACTTCGAAATACGTCTTTCCCTGGTCGTCCTTGATGATGATCCGGCGCACCGTGCCTTCGTGGACCAGCTCTCGGACCCGGCGCACGAGATCCTCGCCCTTGACGGAAAACTCTTCCTTCATGCCTGCCTTCTTTCCCTCCTTCGCTCCTTGCTCGGCCATCTCGCCTTACCTCCCTTGCCTCACTGCCCCGTTTCTCCCAATGTACCTCTCTCCCGGGCCGGGAATCAATGATTTTGTCGTCTCCGGGTGTTATGCTGGGTGAGAGCGAAATGAGAACGAGCACGCTCGAGCAGCACTATCTCGGGTCGATGATCGGCGGCGCGCTCGGCGACGCGATCGGGGAGATGGCCTTCGCGACTCCGGGCCGTCGGCACCTGGAAGGCCGGGTGCAGGAAGCCTTGATTCTGCGGTATACCGACGACACCGCGATGAGCATCGGCCTGGCGGAGTCCATCGTCCAGAATGGCGCTCTGGACAGCCGGCACCTGGGCGACACCTTCCGGCGAAACTACAACCGCGAGCCCTGGCGGGGCTATGCCTCCGGTCCGCCAACCGTCTTTTCCCTCGTGGCCGCGGGCAAGCTGTCCTACGAGCAGGCCGCCGCCTCCCTGTTCGGAGGCTCGGGTTCCTTCGGCAACGGCGCCGCCATGCGCAGCGGGCCCCTCGGCCTGTTCTACCACGGAAGCCCTGAGCTGTACGAACGCTGCCGCCAGGCCAGTGCCGTCACCCACAGCCATCCCGTTGGGATTGACGGTGCCGCGATCCAGGCCAGGGCCGTAGACCTGGCCCTCGAGTACCGCACCCGCCGCCCCATGCCGGTGGCAGAGTTCCTCGACGGGCTCCAGGGCTTCGGCCGCAGCAGGGAGATGCTGGACCGGCTGGCGACCCTGCGCCAGCTGCTGACGTCAGGGGCCGGCGCGGGCGAGGCGGCCGCGAGCCTCGGCCGAGGGGTGGCGGTCCAGGACTCGCTGCCCTTCGCCCTGTACGCCTTTCTGACTCACCCCGACAGCTTCGAGGAATGTCTGTTCTGCGCGATCCTGAATGGAGGCGACCGGGATACCCTCGGGGCCATGGCTTGCGCCGTGGCTGGGGCGCGGGTAGGTCTGGCGGCCATTCCCGAACGGTGGCGGCACAAGCTGGAAAACCATCACCGCATCGAAGGGCTCGCGGCCGGACTGTACGCCGCCTTCAGGCGGTCGCGGCCTTGTGGAGCTTGACGAGACGCTGGGCCAGCAGGCGGGCCAGGAAGATCCCGTAGTGGGGCCGCTCCTTGATGGCGTTGATGAAGGACTCCTTGGAGATCTTGACGAGCACCCCCCTGCCCAGGGCCCGCACGGTGGCCGACCGCTGGTTGTCCAGGAGGAATGACATCTCCCCGAGAAAGATGTCCTGCGGAGTCAGCACGGACACCCGCTTGTCGTTGGCGATGATCTCGTACTCCCCTGCGACGATGTAGTACATGTAGCTGGACTTCTCGCCTTGCGTGAATACCGTCTCCCCGTCCTGGACCACCACCTCTTCCTGGTCCGTGAACACCTTGGGCACCTTCTTGGCTTCGTCCCGCAGGTGCAGCACCTCGAAGGACACCTCATTGCCCTTCTCGTTGTACTTGAGGTTCTCCAGGTAATGCCGGGCCATCATGATGCCGCGACCGTGCAGCTCGCTCAACCCGTCTTCCCCCGTGGCCTGCTGCAGCGTCTTCCAGTCGAAGCCGGCTCCCTCGTCCCGGATCTTGAACACGGACTTTTTCGGGGAGATCCGGTAGGTCAGATAGACCCTTCTGCAGCAGATCTCCGGATCGGAGTTCTTCTTCCGGATCAGGGCGAGAACATCGCCTCCATCCTCGAGACAGGCCGACTTCTCCTGGTACGTGATCCTGCAATTCCCGTGCTCGATGGCATTGATCAGCAGCTCCATGATCGCCACGTAGAAACGGACTTTGCGCTCGTGGTCGATCAGGTTCGCGTTGTACAAAAAGTTCGCCAGCAGGTTTGAGTAGGTGACCAGGTCGAAGGGGTCGTTCTCGAGCACGAACGATCCCGAGAAGTTGGAATGCAGGAGAAAATGCAGGTCCCGCTGGAAGAGGATTCCCCGGTTCTGGCTGAGGATGCGCAGGAGCCTGGGAAAGTAGTCCCGCAGGCGGGCCCGGTGGATCACCGACACGATGTTGATGCCCGCGAACATCTTGAGGGCTTCCTGCTCGGTGCGCTCGTCGTGGAGCACCACGAAGCCCCCGGAGTACAGCCAGGGGTCGCCCTTGATCTCCTTCAGGATCCCGCTCAGCTTGATGGTCTTGTCTTCGCAGTTGACGACGATGATTTCGGGAAGCTCATAGTTGAGATGCTGGAAGATCCTCTTCCGTGCGCGCAGGAACTCGGGGGCGAACTCGTCCCCGAAATCGGCCGTGATCCGCCGGATCGATTCATTGATCCCCTGGTCCGTGTTCAGAATAGCCATGGTACCCATAAGACTGCCGTCCCCGTACGATTATTGCCGAACCAAGGACCGAACGTCCACTCTTTCTCATCTTTCTTATCGGCACGGGCAGGCCATTAGACTGCACCCCCACCGCACTACTGCAGGAAAGGCACCACGGCGTCCTCGGCCCCGGCGCGACCGCCCTGCGGCTGACCGTTC
>JAFGFV010000541.1 GCA_016930895.1 Spirochaetales bacterium
CAAGATCATCATGCAGAACTGCGGTGGCGCTTCCGGGCCGATCTGGGGCACAGCCTTCCGACAGGCGGGGCGCTACGCGAAAGGCAAGGGGCAGCTCAGTCTGGAGGAGCTGTCCGAGTTCTCTCAGGCCATGGTGGACGGCGTGCAGGCAATCGGCGGGGCGAAGCTGGGGGACAAGACCCTCCTCGACGCCCTGATTCCCGCCACCGAGTCGCTCAAGGCGAGCGCGGCTTCCGGAGAGGAGATGCGGAAGGCCCTGGACAAGTCAGCCGAGGCGGCGGACAAGGGGGCCGAGGGCACCAGGGAGATATCGGCGGCCAAGGGGAGGGCGAGCTACCTGGGGGAGCGCAGCATCGGACGATGCGACGCCGGGGCCAAGGCCGTCGCGATCATCCTGAAGGAGATCGCGCGGAGGCTTGCGTGAACGGAAGCAGATGCCGGACGCGGCTCGGGTTCCTGGTCGCTGTGTCCGCGTTCTGGTTGCTCATCGCCGCCGATGCTTATGGGATATGGATCGATTCGTATCTCGGCAAGGTGAGTACCACGCAGGTACGCGAGATCGAGGTCGTCCTGCTGCGTCGCGTGGAGGAATCGTGGCAGGAGGTCGACATCGTGAGGGGGCGGTTCAGCGACAACGGGGATCTCCTCCAGGAAAGCCGCTACACCTCGGAAGGGGCCTTGCAGTTCGAGTATGCGCACAGCTACGACGACAAGGGCCAGATGATCGCCTCGACGGGAAAACGAATGCGCCAAGGCAAGATCGTTACCTACGAGTATCGCTACCGCTACGATGAGCGCGGCAACCAGACCGAGAGCGTCAGCTACGGGCCCGACGGCGAGGTCCTTTCCAAGTACACGGCACGATTCGATGGGAACAACAACTTTGCCGAAGGAACCAGCTACGAGGGCGAGGAGCCGGTCTCCCGGTACGCCGCCCGCTATGACAGCAACAGCAACCTGGTGGAGGAGAGCAAGTACACACTCTACCGCTACCAAGGCGAGTTGCGGGAGCAGCTGGACTACCGCTACGGCTATTCCTATGACGACAAGAACAACCTGGTGGAGGAGCGGGGCTTCGCACCGGATGGCTCGCTCAAGTACCGGTATCGCTACCGGTACGATGCGCACGGCAACCTGGTGGAAGGGATCAGCTACGCGGACGGCGACGCAGTGCTCTCGCGCTACGTGGCCAGGTACGACGACCGAAACAACCTGGTGGAGTCGACCAAGTACGGCGAGGACGGCGAAGTCACCTCCTGGCATGCCGCGGAGTACGACGCGGCCAACCGCCTGATCAGGGAGAAGAACCTGCTCGGCGACACGCCCAAGATAATCTACGAAGCCGCGTACGACGCGCAGGGAAACCTGCTGGAGGAGGCGCACCTGGGCGAGAACGGGCTGGGAGGCAGCGGCCTTGACTACAGGTACAGCTACCGCTATGATGAGCGCGGAAACCGTGTAGAAGAGACCTATCACGTCTACTTTCCGGAAGAGGATCAGTGGAAGCCGATATCGAGACAGACGAACCGGATCTCGTATCAGCGCTGACCCTGTCTCGAGCGCTCCCCCAAGCGCAGCCCCGCTATGGCAGATGAAATCCGGATCAGCGAGCTCCTGAACATCGACCTCCTGCAGAGAATCCAGGACGATTTCGCCGAGATTTCCCACGTCGGCAGCGTCATATACGACCTGGACGGTGCCCCCATCACTCGACCCTCGAACTTCTGCGGCTTCTGCAGGCTGATCCGCGGTACCGAAAAGGGGCTGCGAAACTGCATGCGCTCGGACGCGGAGCTCTGGGAGCTTGCCCAGCAGCACGACGGAGGGGCGATCTTCTGCAAGAGCGGCCGGTTGAACGACGGCATCGCACCGATCCTGGTCGAAGGCAGGCGGATCGCCAACTGGGGAATCGGGCAGGTCCTGTTCGGCGAACCGGACGAGGACTGGACCCGATGGTACGCCCGGGACATCGGCGTCCCGGAAGACCTCCTAGTGAGCGAGCTGCGCAAGGTGCGCATCGTTCCCGAGGGGGACTTCCTGCGGACCATTCGCTTTCTCATCACCTTGAGCCGGGAGATCTCGGAGCTCGCCCTTGCCAACTATCGGCTCAAGAGCGAGGTCTCCAGCCGCATCAAGTCCGAGCAGCGATACAGCGCCATCGTGAACAACGCGATCGTGGGCATCTGCGAGATCGCGAACGACGGCCGCCTGGAGTACGTGAACGAGCAGATGTGCCAGATGCTGGGGCTTTCCCGGGAAGAGCTCACCGGACGGGACGTGTCGACGGTGCTGTGCTCAGAGCGGGATTTCCAGTCCTACTTCAAAGGGATCGTCGGGTACGCCAACAAGGCCTTTGCCAATGTAGGATACGACTTCTACGGAGTGTTCCGGCGCAAGAACGGTGAGCAGATCCCCTGCAGGATCTGCCTGACTCCACAGACCAACCTTTCCGGCCAGGTGGTCAGGTCTTCGGCGGTGCTCATCGACGTGTCGGCGGAGAAGCGGGCGCTCGAGGAGCTGGAGCGCAAGAACCGCGACCTGGTCGAGAGCAAGCGGCAGATGGACATGTTGTTCGACAACAACGTGAACGCCCTCTGCATTCTCGATTCCAGCCTGAGGCGGGTGAAGTACAACCCCGCGTACAGGCAGCTGGTGGACCGGATCGGCGAGGCCGGCGCCCTGGAGGCGGACCGGATCTGGGAACCCGTGAAGCCGGAGATGCTGCGGGAACTGCTGGCGGGGACGCGCGCCGAATGCGAGGTCAAGAAGGAATACGGCCTCACCCTGTACTCGATCCGGGTTACCCCGACCAGGGACGACGGCAGCAGCATCAAGCAGCTCCTGGTGTCGATCCGGGACATCACGAATTACCAGCTCATGATCGAGAACGCCCTGTTCGCGGAGAGGATGTCCGGGGTCGGGATGCTCGCTTCCGGAATTGCCCACGACATCAAGGGGATCTTCGCCGTGATCAGCAACTCGAACTGCACGCTGAAGCGGCTGGTCTCCTCGGAGGCGGACAACGGCACCCGGCAGAAGTACCACGAGGTGCTTGGAGTCCAGGAAGAGGGTCTCAGGCATGGGCGGAGGCTGCTGGGGCAGCTGCTTTCGATGTCCGGCCGGAAGAACGAGGCCAGAGAGAGTTTCGTGCTGAAGGAGTGCGTGGAGAACGTCGTCAAGATCTACAACGGCGAGATCCTGTCGAAGAACGCGAGCGTGACGATCCGCGTCGGGGACAACGTTGTCATCCGGGGGCAGCAGTCCAAGTTCATCCAGATTCTGATGAATCTGCTGTCGAACGCGTTGGAGGCGATCGACAACAACGGCGAGATCCGGCTGTTCGACGAGAGCTCACCCGGCAGGCTCAAGCTCTGCGTCGAGGACAACGGGTGCGGGATCGACGAAACCGAGCGGGGAGCGATCTTCCAGGCCTACTACACGACTAAGCGGCACGGCACCGGCTTGGGCCTGTTCCTGGTCAAGAACATCGCGGAGGAGATGGGCGGTTGCCTGACCGTGGAGTCGGCCAAGGGGATCGGTGCGCGTTTTACCATGGAACTGGCCGACAACGATCGCGTCACGACGGTCATCCGGTAGAGGCAGGCCATGTCACGGAGCTTGCGGATCATGGTCGTCGACAACGAGGAGCTGGTGGCGCGAAGCGTCGTCGACATGCTGGAGACCCACGGGTACGCGGCCAGGGCCTACTGCTCGGGACGGTCGGCCCTGGAGGCGCTGCAGTCCGGCGAAGCCGAGTGCGACCTGATCATCGCGGACATCAACATGCCGGGGATGGACGGTTACACCTTCATCGAACGACTAAAGGATGCAGGCTTCGGTGACAAGAAGGTCCTGGTGTTGACCGGGTACGGGTCCATCGAGAGCGCCGTCAAGGCGATCCGGCTGGGAGCGTACGGCTACTTCGAGAAGGACAGGGACCCGGAGCTGCTCCTGTTCGAGGTCAAGAAGATCGCCGAAGGCATCTCCCTGCACGAGCGAATGGCGGAGCTGGAAAGCAGGGCATCCGGCCGCACCGGCGAATGGTACCTGTTTCGCTCCAAGAATGAGAAGGTGCAGAAGGTCTTCGACCTCGCCCTGCAGATTGCCCCGCGGGACGTGAGCGTCTTTGTCTCGGGGGAAAGCGGCACGGGCAAGGAGATCCTGGCTCGCTACATCCATCAGCACAGCCCGCGGAGCGGGAAGGGGTTCCTGTCGGTAAACTGCAGCGCGATACCCGACTCGCTGTTCGAAAGCGAGATGTTCGGGCACGTGAAGGGGGCCTTCACCGGCGCAGTGGCCGACCGAAAGGGGTTCTTTGAACAGGTCCAGGGCGGCACACTCATGTTGGACGAAATCGGGGAGATGCCGGTGGCCAACCAGGCCAAGCTGCTCAAGGTCCTCGAGGAGAAGACCTACTCTCCGGTTGGAAGCTCCGCGGCCAGAACGGCCGACTGCAGGATCATCGCGGCCACGAACCAGAACCTGCGTGGCATGATCGAGTCGGGCTCCTTCCGATCTGACCTGTACTTCAGAATCAACACGGTGGAGCTGCATCTTCCGCCCCTTCGAGAGCGAAGGGAAGACATCCTC
>JAFGFV010000542.1 GCA_016930895.1 Spirochaetales bacterium
CCAACTGGCCCTGATGAGCTTCGACGGCAGCGAGCACTTCCAGGCTCTGGTGCTCGCCAAGGAGCTGATCTACCGGGACCCGCTCTGTGAGCCCGCCTATCGCCTGCTCATGATCGCCAGCGCCCTGGTCGGCACCCGCAGCGAGGTGCCGCGGATCCTGGAGCGGCTGAACCAAAAGCTCGCCAAGGCGTACGGCATCGAGGCGGACCCCCAGACCGCCGGTCTGGCCCGCAGCCTCCTGGGCGGCGCCCACCCGGACCCGCAGATGTGGCAGCGGGAAACCCTGATATGACGGGCAGAGATGCCGTGACTGCGATCGAGGCGCAGGGGTTGACCAAGGTCTTCGGCAACGGAGTCCGGGCCGTCAGCGACCTGACCCTTCGCATCGAAGGGGGCAAGATCTTCGGCTTTCTGGGCCCGAATGGGTCCGGCAAGACCACAACCGTCCGGCTGCTCAACGGCACCCTGACGCCGACGGCAGGAGGCTCCCGAGTGTTGGGCCTCGAATCCCGGAGCGAAGAGATCCGCAGGCGCACCGCCACCCTGGCCGAGGAAGCCAGGATGTACGAGCACATGAGCGTCCTCGACAACCTGCGCTTCTTCGCCTCCATGTACGACCTGCGCCGCCCGGAGGCCGAGGGGGCGATCCGTACCCTCCTGGAGCGCATGGGTCTATGGGAGAAGCGGAGCCTGACCTTGGGAAGCTTCTCCACGGGGATGAAGAAGAGGGTCTACCTCTCGCGCACCCTCTTGCACCAACCGGAGATCCTCTTCCTGGACGAGCCGACCTCGGGGCTCGATCCGGAAGGGGCCACCCAGGTCACCGATCTGATCCGCGCGCTGGCGCGTGAGCAGGGCACCACCGTGTTCCTGTGCACGCACAACCTCTTCTTGGCGGAGCGCATCTGCGACGGCTTCGGCTTCATCCGTGCCGGGGAGCTGGTGGCCGCCGGAACCCGGGACGAGCTGATCCGGCAGAGCACGGAGAGGCCCGAGGTCGAGATCCGGACCGAGCGGGGCACCGAGCGCTTCGCGTACGGCGAGGAGGTGGAGATCGACTCCCTGGTCCGACGCGTGCAGGCACAAGGCAAGCGGATCATCGAGGTGCGCCCCCTCCGGCCGACTCTGGAAGAGGTCTACTTCCGCACAATTGGGAGGAACCATGAACTGGAATAGGATCCGGACGATCATGCGCAAGGACATCCGCAGCGTCGCGGCGGAAAAGATGGTCTTGGTCCCGATGATCGTGGTGCCGCTGGCGCTGTGCGTCCTGGTGCCGGGGACGATCACGCTGGTGGCCCTCAGCCTGGACGAGGTGCTGATCACCGGAGTCCAGTACGTGGAGAAGCTGGTACCCCTGTACCCGGTGCCGGAGGAGCTGGTCGGGCTCACCGACCGGGTGCTGTTCATCATCCTGAACTACACCTTCCTGCCCTACCTCATGCTGGTTCCGATCATGACCTCGTCGGTGATTGCCGCCAACTCCATCGTGGGCGAGAAGGAGCGCAAGACCCTGGAGACCCTGCTGTACACCCCCGTGACCAACCGGGAGCTCCTGGCGGCCAAACTTTTGGCCAGCTTCGTGCCGGCGGTGCTGGTCAGCTGGATCGGGTTCGGGGGTTACTTCCTGACGCTCAACCTGATCTACGGCCTGATGCGTGGGGCGCTCATCGTGCGCTCCTGGATCTGGCTGCCGGCGATCCTGCTGCTCTCCCCCGCGGTTTCGGCCCTGGGCCTGTCGGTTACCCTGATCGTTTCCGTGAAAGCCAAGACCTACAACGAGGCCCAGCAGACCGCCGGGATCATCGTGCTGCCCTTCATCGTCCTGATCGTGGCACAGATCGCGGGACTGGTCACCTTCCGCCCGGTCCTGGTGGTGGCCCTGGCTGCCGTCCTGATCGCGGCGGCCTACCTGATCATCACCCGCCTGGCCCCGCGCTTCAGCCGGGAGGCGATCATCAGCACCCTGTAGGCGCGGCGTGTGGGTATCCGCTGCCGGGACGCGGGGAGGGGCGTGGCGCGCGGGGCAGGGCGGCGGGAACCCAGCCACGCTCCAACCGTCGCCCTGCACGAGGTCCAGTGCTACTCGAGCAGGCGCTCGAAGAAGCGGACGTACTGCTCCGTGTCCCACTCCCGGGTGCCGACGGTTCCCGCCACGACGAATCCCTCACGATCCACGATGTAGGTCATCGGGATGCTGCGGGCGCCGTAGGTGGACCCCACCCGCCCGGAGCGGTCGAGCAGGATTGGGAAGGTGAGCCCGTGCTCGCTTACGAACCTCTGGACGGCCTTCTCGTCCTCCTGGAGGTTGACGGCCACCACCTCCAGCCCCTTATCCTTGAGGCGCTGGTAGAGCCGCTGCATCGAGGGCATCTCCTGCCGGCAGGGGCCGCACCAGGTGGCCCAGAAGTTGAGGAACACCACCTTGCCCTTGAAGCTGCTCAGGCTGCGGCTTTCGCCCCCGAGGGTCGGAAGCTCGAAGTCGACGATCGCCGTGCCCTCCTTGAGGGGCTGCAGGCCCACGGCCCGTATCTCTTCCTGGGTCAGCTCCGCCGCCGGAAGCATCGCGGGGACGAGGAGCGCACTCAGCATCAAGAACATCATACTTCTCATATATATTCCTTCCTCACAAGATAGCCCAGAAACCCAAAAACGACAACCTCTCGCGTACCTCGTCCCGGGCCCCCCAAGCGCTGGCGGGCGGCAGGCCGCGGCTGCGGGCTGGAGCCCGGGGGCGTAGCCCTCGAAAATTCCTCTGTCCGCACCTTGACAGCACGGATGGATCCGGCGACAATAGGAATCGTTATTACAATTCCCACCGGTCGTTGAATGAGTTGAGAAGAACGGAACAGAGGACAGTGATCCTCGAAGAGTTGCGGCGCGCTTCCGATCACCCGGCGGCTGACGAGGTCTATCTCAAGGTCAAGGAACGCCTGCCCCACATCAGCCTGAGCACCGTCTATCGCAACCTGGAGCTGCTCGCCGCCGAAGGTCTGATCCGCAAGATCGAGCACGGGGGCCTTCAGAAGCGCTTCGATCCCGTGGCCGAACCCCACAGCCATTTCCATTGCGGCGGCTGCGGCAGGCTCGAGGACCTGCCCTTCAGAATCGAGCTCCCGGAGCTCGATCGCAATCACCCCTGGGTGCGGGCTCGAGTGATTCACGGTGCCCGAATCGACTATCACGGGTTGTGTCCGTCCTGCGCCGGTGGGGGCCGCGTCCTCCGCCGGGAGACCCCTGGGGAGTGAGTCCCGCACGACAGCGAGGCTTGCGGCTGAGTGCCGAGAGCCTGGGGTGCACTGCACCCGATAAATCCATTTCGGAAGGAGAGGTACTATGAAGTCCCTCAAAGGTTCTCAGACCGAAAAGAACCTGATCACCGCCTTTGCCGGCGAGTCGCAGGCCCGCAACCGCTACACCTATTTCGCCAGCAAGGCCCGGGAGGAAGGCCTGATCCAGATCTCGATGATCTTCGAGGAGACGGCCAACCAGGAGAAGGAGCATGCCAAGCGTTTCTTCAAGTTCCTCGAGGGAGGAGAGGTCCAGGTAGCGGCGGCGTTTCCCGCGGGAGTGATCGCCACCACCAGCGAGAACCTGAAGGCAGCCGCCGGTGGCGAACATTACGAGTGGACGGAGATGTATCCGGGCTTTGCCAAGGTGGCCCGCGAGGAAGGGTTCGAGGCCGTGGCCCTGGTGCTCGACGCC
>JAFGFV010000010.1 GCA_016930895.1 Spirochaetales bacterium
TACGCCGACGGCTGCACCATGAGCGCCAAGAAGGACGCCCTGGTCAACATCGGGGGGTTCCTGGCCATGAACGATCCGGAGCTGGCCAGGAAGGCCAGGAACGTCCTGATCGTGACCGAGGGGTTCCCGACCTACGGCGGGCTGGCCGGCCGGGACCTGGAGGCGATCGCCCAGGGACTGGAGGAGGTCCTCCACGAGGATTACCTGGCCTACCGCATCCGCACCGCCGAGTACATGGGCGAGAAGCTCGACGAGGCGGGGGTTCCCTTCGTGAAACCCCCGGGGGGACATGCCATCTACCTGGACGCCAAGGCCTTCGCCCCCCACGTCCCGCCGGAGCAGTTCCCGGGACAGGCGATCGCCTGCGCCCTGTACCTGCAGGGAGGAGTGAGGGCCTGCGAGATCGGCAGCGTCATGTTCGGCAGGACCGACCCTCAATCCGGCCGGCACATCGCCCCGCCCCTGGAGCTGGTGCGGCTCGCCTTTCCCCGGCGGGTGTACACCCAGAGCCACTTCGACTACGTGATCGAGGTGATCCGGGAGGTGTACGAACGCAGGGAGAGCCTTCGGGGGATGCGGATCACCTACGAGCCCCCGGCCCTGCGGCACTTCACCGCCCGCTACGAGTACCGGTAGGCGCAAGGCGGCCGCGCACCGGGGCGCCGCGCACCGGGGCGGTTGCGCCGCTATCGGGAGGCGACCAGGACCAGGGGCAGGGACTCCGCCGTCAGGGGGCTTCCGTCGAAGCCGCCGAAGGTCTCCACGTCGCGGTATCCGGCGCTGCGAACCAGCCTTTCCAGGTCGGCGCGCTTCAGGATGCGCAGGGGGACCGAGCCCTCGATGCGCCGCGGCCCCCCAGGCTCGTCCACGCTCAGGACCGTTCGGAACATCACCGAGGAGCTCCCGGGCTCGTAGTCGTAGCGCCGGGTGAACTCCAGGCCGTGGGCCGGGTCCCGCAGCGTCGGCAGGCCCACCGCCCCCCTCGCCAGGACCCCGTCGTAGTGGATGACCTGGATGACCAGGACCGCCCCCGGAGACAGCAGCCGGTACCAGCCGCCGAGGGCGCGGGCGATCCGCTCCTCGCTGTCCAGGTGCACGAGGGAATTGCCGATGCAGTACGCCAGCCCGTACCCACCGGGCAGCCGGCCCTCCAGCCCCTCCATGTCCATCACCTGGAAGCTCACAGGAAGCGCGCCGGCCTTGGCCCTGGCCCTCTCGATCATGGCCGCGTCCAGGTCCACGCCCGTCACGGGGAAACCCAGGCGGGCCAGCGCTACCGCGTGGCCCCCGGTCCCGCAGGCCACGTCGAGGCTTGGCCGGCTGTGCTGCGCCCGGAGGGCCAGGAACTCCACCGTGCCGGGCTCCACCGGAAAGATCAGGTCGTAGTAGGGGCTGATCGCCTCGTAGAAGCCCACCGCCCCCGCCTCACTCCTCGAGGTACGACTGCGCCTCCGGGAAGAACCCGACGTAGTCCTCGACCCCGCCCCGGTCCAGGCAGCACTCGATGATCTTCCGGCCCAGAGGCAGCAGGTCCAGGTCGAGATAGCCTTTGAGCTCCCGATGGAAAAAGGTTTCCAGGATCCGCGCTCCCCGCTCGTAGCCCTTCAATCCCACCTCGGGTTGGGCCTCGACTCGGAGGAACCAGCTGCCGATGGTCTGTCCCTCGACCATGATGGAGGTCAGGTTGTAGCCCAGCAGGGAACAGTGGGCCGGATGGATCTGGTCGGCGTGGAACTTGGCCTCTCCCCGGCGCGCCAGGTACTCCCGCGCGATCCACTGAGGCATGAACCCCACGTACCAGGCCCCGACGTGCTGGTTCGGGCACAGGATGTAGCGGGTCCGGGGCGTGTCCGCGATCTGCTTGAGGATCAGGTTGGCGTGCTGCACCCGCTGACCGGTGGCGAAGGGCCAGTAGGAGCCCACGCCTTCGGAGCTCATCTCCTCGATCGCCGCCCCTGCGCCCCTGCCGTCGGTGATGCTGGGGTTGCCGTGTCCCCGCGGCGCCACCAGGCGCCACAGCCAGGCCAGCGCAGGAGGCAGCAGGTGGAACAGCCCGAGGATCCCGTAGCTGGGGCGGTCGCTCGTGCACGGCGGCGTGCGGACCCCGAAGCTGCGGATGTCAATGCTCACCGGCCCGTCCTCCACCTTGGGCATGACCTCCCGCGGCAGGATGACCCGGGGATTCGGGCAGGGGACCCCCGGCGCGTCCTCCACGTGGTCCCAGATCAGGGCGGTGCTTCCCGGCGCGGCGTCGACGTTCAGGAACAGAAGCGGCTTGCTGGCGTGGATCGTGCACTCCTCCAGGATCGGGTCCACGCCGTAGCGCCGGATGTGATTGAGGCGGATGAACCAGGCCTTCTCCGCGTCCGTGGCCCACAGGCGGCCGTCGGGACGCTGGAGCGAAGGATGGCAGAGGGCCATGTCGTCCGCCACGGGGTGCAGCTCGCAGCCCCGGGGAAGGACCAGGAAGCGTTCCTCGCCGGTCACGGTGTTGCGCCCCAGCAGCAGGCGCCCGTCCCACTCGCGGTGGATGTGCTCCAGCATCTCGCTCTTGCCGCCGCCGCTGGCCCCCTCGTGGGCGAAGGTCACCCGGTTATCGTACGGGGTCACGACCCGTACGACCGAGGCATGCATGGTAACCCAGTCCTGCTGCTCCCCCAGTCCGAGCAACATGCCGTATACCCCCTTCTTGGCGCTCGGACCCGGGTAGAGGTTGTAGCTGAACATCTCGTACAGCCTCTCCGTGCGGTTGTGGACCACGACCTGCTTGCCCTTGAAGTGGGTGTGGCGGAACGGTGGCGCCACGTAGATCACGGCTTGGGGGTCAAATCCCCCCCGCAGCTCTTCGGGGGAGAGGACCCCCTGCAGCAGCCCGAGACCCAGGGCGAAGAACCCGGCATTGGCCGGAGCGACGGTCAGGACCTGCATCCCCCCCGTGTCCAAACCGGCATTGAAGAAGAACACCGCCAGCCGCTGCCCGGCCAGCCAGTCGAAGGTCTCCTGCCGCAAGGAGGAAAAGTCGTAACCGTAGCGGTCGATAAACCGCGGCTTGTCCGACGGACGGTCGTCGGCCACCACGAGGCAGTCCGGGTCCCGTCGGCGCATGTAGCTTTCCGGGTAGTTGACCGCCACCCCGTTGCGCACCCGGTGCACCACCGCCTCCACGACCGCGCCGCCGCCGGGCAGGTCGTACGATACCACGTAGCGTCCCGAGTCCACGCCGCCGAGGGCCTGGGCGAGAAGCTCATCCGTATGGGAGGCGATCGTGAAGCCGGGGCAGCGGTCCAGGAGCCCAAGCACCTCGGAAGGCAGCTGGCCCCGCAGCCAGGCCAGGATCTGGCCGGAAGAAGGCGTGCTTTCACCGCCGGCCGTGTTGGACGGCTTTTCGTGCATGGTCGCAGCTCCTAAGTCTCGGTTCGGCTACTGTATACGGGTTCGCCCGCCCTGTTCAAGCGGCGGAGCGTCCGCCTCGGGGGACCTGCGGGGCAGGTTCACGAGGAACACGCCGGCGATCACCACGGCGGCTCCCAGGACCTGCAGCACCGACAACCGTTCCCCCAGCACTGCAACCCCACCCACGGCCCCTACCACCGGCACCAGATTGATGTAAGACGACACCACCACGGAACCGAGGGCCGATAGGGCGTACAGGTACAGGAAGTAGCTCACCGCGGAGCAGGCGATACCCAGGTACAGCAGGTTCAGCCACACCACCGGGGAGGCCAGCAAGGCCGGTGCGCCCCCCGGAACCATTTCCCACTGCCGCCGCTCCAGGAGGACCAGCGGGGCCAGGAAGGCTACTCCGATCACCGACTGCCACGTGGTCAGGAACAGCCCGCCGGCCCTGCCCCTGAGCCGGCGGCTCGTGAAGATGTATACCACCCAGCTGGCGCAGGCCCCCAGCATGAACAGGTTGCCCTTGAGCGCCTCGGGGAAGAGGGCGGAGCTTCGGCGGACGATCAGGAAGACACCCAGCACCGACAGGCCGATGCCGAGGCTCTGCAGCCAGGACAGGGGATGGCGGAAGAGCACCCGGTCGACCGCCACCGTGAGCACGGGGACGGTGGCCACGATCAGGGCCGCGTTGGACGCGGAAGTCAGCTTGATGCCCCGGGTTTCGCAGAAGAAGTACACGGTAACCCCGAACAGCCCGCTCAGCACCAGGACGGCCGCATCCCGCCGTCCGTGCAGGCGCGCCGGGGCCTCCAGGCGCCGGTGGATCGGGAGCAGCACCAGGGAAGCGATGGAGAAACGCACGAAGACCATGGCCATGGGCGGAAAACCCGCGTCCAGCAGAACCCGCGAGCTGACGAAAGACATGCCCCAGAACACCACCGCACTGACCATGGCCAGGGTCGGGAGCAGACGCGGAGAACGCGCTCCCGCGCCCGGGTACCCGCGCGGTTCGTTTTTCATTATAATGCCCAATGAACGCAGCTTTCCCGATCCGCGTCAAGGAGTACAGAATGGGTGAGATACTGAAGGAGATCGAGCTCCGGCGGGCGAGGCGTGCCCTGAGCGACAAGCCGGTGCCGCGCGAGGTGGTCGAGCGGATCATGACCGCCGCTACCTGGGCTCCCTCGTGCTTCAACAATCAGCCCTGGAGGTTCGTCGTGATCCAGGCCGAACGCGAGCTGGAGACCGTCCGAGGGTTCCTGGCGGGCGGCAACTACTGGGCCCGCAGGTCCCCCCTGATCGTAGCGGTCCTGACCGAGCCGGAGCTGGACTGCAGACTGAGTGACCGGCGCGACTACTCCTTCTTCAGTACCGGACTGGCGGTGGAGAGTTTGGTGCTCCAGGCCGTGCGGGAGGGCCTGATCGCCCACCCGATCGCAGGCTACAAGCCCGAAGAGATCAAGGAGGCCCTGGGCATCCCCCGGGAGCTCGTGCTGCTGACCCTGGTGATCATCGGGTACCCCGGGGACGAGTCCCATCTGAACGAGAAGCACGTGGCCCTCGAGCACAGCCCGCGGGAGCGCAAGCCCATGGACGAGGTCATCCGCTACGACCGTTGGAGCTGAGCGTGGATCAGAAGATGCGCAAACTGGCGGCCAAGAGGGCGTACATCATCGACATGGATGGCGTCATCTACCACGGCAACCGGCTGCTGCCGGGGGCCAAGGAGTTCGTGGCCTGGCTGTTCCAGCACGAGAAGAGGTTCCTGTTTCTCACCAACTCCAGCGAGCGCTCCCCCCGGGAGCTGCGGGAGAAGCTGGCCCGCATGGACATCCGCGTGCCGGTGGAGAACTTCTACACCAGCGCCCTGGCCACGGCGGGCTTCCTGGCCAGCCAGCACCCCGGAGGCACGGCGTATGTGATCGGCGAAGGCGGCCTGATCAACGCCCTCTACGAGGCAGGGCTGTCCATGAACGACATCAACCCGGACTACGTGGTCGTCGGTGACACCCGCACGTACAGCTACGAGCGCATCGAACGGGCCGTGCACCTGGTGCGCCGCGGGGCACGCCTGATCGGGACCAACCCGGACCTGACCGGCCCGGCGGAAGAAGGGATCGTTCCCTCCACCGGATCGTTGATCGCCCCGATCGAGCTGTCCACCAACCGCAAGGCCTACTTCGTGGGCAAGCCCAATCCCCTGATGATGCGCCACGCCCTCAAGCGACTGGCCAGCCGACGGGAGGAGACCGTGATCATCGGGGACCGCATGGACACGGACATCCTCTCGGGCATCGAGGCGGAGATCGAGCCGCTTCTGGTGCTCAGCGGTGTGACCGACCGGGACGACCTGGTGCGGTTCGCCTACTCCCCGTACTACATCCTGGAGAACGTGGGGGAGATTGCGGCGCTGGAACCCGAAGCGTGACCGGCCGCCGGAGCGTGACCGGCCACCGGAGCGTGACCGGCCACCGAAGCGGCAGCGCGTGCCGGCGCGGCTGCGGTGCCGGCATTCGGCACTGAGGCGCGGGAAATCGTCCGGGAAATCTCAGCTTGACCGTGGTACCCTAGTGCGATAGCATTGCGCTCGCTCGGAGGTGTGCATGTCGATACGGGATGAGCGGGTCTTCAAGATCATCGAGAAGATCCGCAACCACTACCAGAACAACATCAACAACCGCTTCGTGCGCAAGGCGCTGCTGATGATGAAGGTGCCCCGGGGCACGTGGGACCAGATCGCCCGGCTCACCGAGAAGAGCGACCTGTACAAGATCCAGGGGTACCCCTACAACGAGCTGTACGAGCAGATCCACGCCGCGGCCACCTTCGTCCACCAGGCCAGGATCGACGTGCTGCCGCGCCTGCGCTCCCTTCTGGCCGGGGGCACGGAGCCGATCCTGGGCCGGCAGAAGCCGGACCAGGGCCAGGATCCGGTGCTCCTCCAGATGGCCATCGAGAACTTCCCGGCCAATTTGGGGCTGCTGGCGGACCAGCTCAACGAGCTGTACCTGCTCGCCGTGGAGCTGGACAAGGCCGAGCACCTAGACAAGAAGCCGGTCTACGAACGCATGCCGGAGCTCAAGGAGCTGGGAAGGCTCCTGATCTAGACGACTGCGCGCCGCAAGCCGCCGCCCGCCTGCCCGGTTAGCCCGCGGGACCTTCGATCCGTCGGATGATGCGCCAGGCGGCGAGGGTCAGCCACCGCGAGGGCTCCCGCTTCTGGGCGAACTCCCACTCCTTCCACGCCGTCCAGACCGACTCGGGCGTGAAGCGTCCCTGGCCGTCCATCCTGACCTCGAGCGCCCTCAGCATATCTCGGAGCCGCGCGTCCCCGCGGAGCCGCGGAAAGCGGGACAGCACGTCGAGCACGTGCATGAGATCGTACCAGACAAACGGGACCTTGAGCTTACGGAAATCGGTGCCGGCGTAGAACATGTAGGGATGCCGCTCGGTGCTGTCGTGCCACAGCCCCAGCAGCGTCTCCGCTCCCGAGCGGCAGGCGGTCCCGTCGGTGTGCGCCGCCGAGACGGAGAGGGCCTTGAGCATGGCCAGGTTCGCATACGGGCAGGGGTCCTCCTTGCGGCCGGGCCCCCGAAAGCTCCCCAGCTCCTTGGACACGGCGCAGGGCCAGCCGTTGTCCCGCACCAGTCCCACCAGGTGGTCGAGGGCGGCCCCCACCCTCGGGTCCTCACCCAGGCCGAAGCACGCCAGGGCGTAGACGATCAGGGGAGCGTCGCACAGGGCCCA
>JAFGFV010000543.1 GCA_016930895.1 Spirochaetales bacterium
ATTCCCCCTGCGGGGGGTTCACACGATCCTGCCGGTTGTGTCATAAAGAAACGATGGACGAGCCGATCCACGCCCCGCACCTTGCCTCGATCTCGATCGCCGCTGACAGCTTCCCCCGCAGCGACGTGTACCCCTTCTGTCTGGAGGTTCTGCGGAAGACCCCGCAAATCACCCTGAGCGCCCCTGTCAGTTTTTTCGTGGGCGAGAATGGCTCGGGCAAGTCGACCCTGCTCAAGGCCGTGGCGCAGCGCTGCGGCATCTACATATGGCGGGGGATCGACCGAACGCGTTACGCCCCCAATCCCTACGAAGAGCAGCTGTTCAAGTACCTCCAGGTGACGTGGCGGGACGGATACGTGCCCGGCTCCTTCTTCGCCTCGGAGATGTTCCGCAACTTCTCCCAGCTCCTCGACGACTGGGCCTCTTCCGATCCCGGGCTCCTCCAGTACTTCGGCAGCCATTCCCTGATGAGCCAATCCCACGGCCAGGGCCATATGGCCTTCTTCCGCAGCCGCTTTGCCCGCAGGGGCCTGTATCTGCTGGACGAACCGGAAAACGCACTCTCCCCGCGCAGCCAGCTCGAGCTCCTGCGCATCCTTGAATCCGCCACCCCCGCCGGCGACTGTCAGTTCCTCATCGCCACGCACTCTCCAATCCTTCTGTCTCTCCAAGGAGCCCAGCTCCTGAGCTTCGATGCCGTGCCCATCACCCCGGTGAACTACCGCCAGACCGACCACTTCCGCGTCTACAAGGACTTCTTCTCGCACCTCTGAGCCTGTGCCTCCATCGCCCAGCGCTCAGCGTTTCCGTATGGCCACGCAGTTGCCCATCAATTAAAGTAATTTCTTATTAAGTACACTTTCAGCCACGATCGCGGGGCTGAACCCTTCCCGCACAATTCCGGGAGTAGGTGCCTTTCAGAGCCATTCGGGCGCGCCTCCGCCACTCTGCGGCCTTGGGCCAGGCAACCCGGGTAACCCATGTGAGTAGACAGAATATTTCTTATACGAAGTAATATGCACCAGCTCCGGGCCCCGAACGAGCGGCTGTGCGCCCGAAGCTGAACCCGCTCCTGCTTGGCTCTCGGGCGGCCCCTACTTCGGGGCGCTCACCCTGGAGAAGATCGACAGCAGCACCGCGGCGGTGATCACCGAGGCAATCACGTTCACGGAGTTGAAGTCGGACAGGAACTCGATGATCCGCGCTCCGAGCTGGTCAATGAGGCCTCCCAGGAAGGACCCGACCAAGCCGACGATGATCGCGCCCCAGAAGCGCCCGAGAAAGGGCTTGCGCAGGATCAGGGCATAGAACACGGCGCAGGCGAAGCCTATGGCGAAGTATGTAAGCCCAACGTTGAAGTAGTAGAACAGCATTGTTTCAGTCCCTCGCTGTCAAGACTCTGTGTCGTTTGCAGGAAAGGTGATGGTATCGATCTGGCCGAGGCGCACGGGCTGGCTGTAGAACTCGCGCGCCTGATCGGGAATAAAACCGTGGCTCAGCGCGTAGAGGACAAGCGTCACCTGATCGTCGGTCGAGATCTTGGCCCAGATCGCAGGATTGTACGCAATGTCTGCGTCAACCACGTCGTTAGAATCGATGACTTCGAGGAAGTCATCGAAGCGCTTGAATCGCGTGGGATCCGCTGGGCTGGTGTAGTTCACCGCCCGCCGCAGGTCCTGCGGCTCCATGTCCGCCTCGTGGAGCAGGACCGAGGGCGCGATCGCCTCGACGTCGATCAGGGGATACGGGTAGTCCGTGGTCTGAAACGAAACCTTGACGGTGAAAAGCTCCCCGCGATCGTCCGGGTGGACGTACACGAGCGGCTTGTCGACGGCGAGGGTCCTGTCCGAAGTCTTGTGAATGCGACGGAAGCCCCGGATCTGCAGGTCCTCAAACACGGCAATCGCCTCCTGGTCCGCCGTGATCAGCGAGGAATCCGCGGGGTCGTAGATCTTGTAGTACACCTCGAAGCCCTGGAAATACTGCTCGTCGGGATAGTCCACCGTGACTACACCGTTGGCGGCAGTGGCCTCGAACTGGAAATAGTCCGCTCCGAACAGCGGGTCCGCGGGCGGGTTCAGCAGGTCCGGGTACAACTCCAACCCGCACCCCGCTGCAGCAGCCATCAGGGCCAGCGATGCCGCCACGCGCCTCAGGCCCGCTGCACTGCCTCCAGTGTCCGCCGGGGAAGCCGGTGTCCGGCGGTCCCCTACCCTTTTCGTTTGTCCCTCTCCTCCCGCGGCTCGGGCGGAGCCAGGCCATCGATCACGTCCACCAGCTCGTAGATCAGCACCGGCTTGTTCTTGCCCTTGACCCGGATGTTGTCCAGCTCCCGGGCCACCACCCGGTCTTTGACCAGACCGTAGGTGTACTCGCTCATGATGATGCCCGTGCCGTAGGTCTTGTTCGTGCCCTCCAGACGGGCCCCGAGATTCACGTTGTCCCCGGTCAGAGTATAGTTCATCCGTCCCAGGGACCCCATGTTTCCAACCGTCATGATCCCGGAGTTGAGCCCGATCCCGATGCTGGTCTGCCACTCAGTCGGCCACTGAGCGTTCAGCTCCCCGAGCACTTCCATCTGCCGGACTGCGCACTTGCAGGCCAGGATGGCGTGTTCTTCCTGCGGGAGCGGGGCGCCCCAGAAGCACATGATCTCGTCGCCCACGTACTTGTCGAGGGTGCCCCGGTATTCGAAAACGACGTCGGTCATGGCCGTGAGATACGTGTTCAGGTACCTGACCAGCTCCTGCGGCGGCATGCTCTCCGACTTGTTGGTGAAGCCCCGGATGTCGGAGAACAAGACCGTGAGCTCCTTGTCGATCCCGCCCAGCTCCGGCGGGTTCTCGAGGATCTGGTCGACCACCTGGGGGCTGACATACTTGCCGAACATGTCCCGGATTCGCCGCTTGTCCTTTTCCTCGGTCATGATGCGGTACACGATCACCGCCAGGAACGACAGCAGCACGGCAAACACCGGCGCGGACAGGGTGATGATCAGGTTGTACAGGTCAAAAATCACCGTGACCGCGAAAAAGAACGCCACGATCAGCACCAGGGAGAGCACGAGGGACCAGATGGTCGGGAGCCGGGAAGCCATGAAGGCCGTGAGCAGGGCCATGGCCAGCAGGATCAGGGCGTTGCTCCACCGCGGCAGATAGTACAGGAAGTTGTTCATGAGGATCGTGTTCAGGGCGTTGGCGTGGATCTCCACCCCGTACATCAGCCCGAAGGGCGTGGTCTTTTCGTCCTCGGCGATCCCCTTGGCGAAAGCTCCTACCATGAGCAGCTTGTTCCCCACTCCCATGGTCCTCGGCCAGCGCTCCGGGTCGGCCGGCGGCACCCGGGAGGCGTACCCGGAGAAGGAGCGCACCGGGAAGGTCTGGTGTCCCTGGGGAGAGGCGCTGGAGGCGATGCCCATGAAGTTGACCAGCAGCTGGCCCTTGTCGTTGATCGGAATCAGGATCTCGTCCTTGACCCGGGTCACCGCGGGCTCGAGCACCGCCCCTTCTGCGTCCAGCACGGGAGGCTTGACGACCAGTTGGAAGGGCTCCCAGCTCTGAGTCTCCGTGTTGTACTGCTGGGGCGCGGGAATCCGGACGTGTTTCCCGAGCACGACTTCGATGTCGTCGAGCCGCTTGTTCAAGTGCTCCAGGGCCAGGGAGAGGGTGATCGAAGGCAGGAAGTCGTCCTTGTATTTCCTGACCACGTGGTAGTACAGGTCGGGCTCGTTGTCGTTGTTCGTGTCCTCGGCCTTGAGGGGCGCCCGCCGTTCCATCGTCCGGGTCAGGTTCTCGATGACCGTCTCGGTCACGGGGTACGGGACGTCGTGGAAGGCATTGTTCTCGTCGATCCACGCCAGCCGGTGGAACTCCTCGCGCTCCTGTTCGGTCAGGCTCTCGGGCCGCAGCTCCTGCAGGGGAATCTCGTCCACGAACCGGGAGAGCTTCACAATCAACGGCTGCCGGCGGTAGACCTGGTCCGGGTCCTCGGCGAAATTGGGGTGCCCGTACCCGTGAGCGGCACGGGCGTATGGCTTCAGAGGGGCAAAGACGCCATACATGGTCAGTACCTTGGTCCAGTCCCCCACGATGTGAGTGATCTTGCCGTAGCGCTCGAACAGGACGTCCTGCCGGGCGAACTGTCCTTCTTCAGTCCCCGGCGGGTTGGGAACCAGGCTCAGGAAGGGCTCCAGGAAGACCCTGTCGTTGGCTCGGATGCTGTCGACCAGGAGGGCATCGTAGTCCGCCTGGGAGGGCTCCACGAACGCCACGTCGAGAAAGAGCGCCCGTTCGCGCTCATTCTGGGTCTTGATCTGGGTGAAGGTGCTGATGAGATTGGCGTGGGTGTAGCGTGGAAAGGGCCAACGTCCGAAGCTGTCCAGGCTCCGATCGTCGATCCCGATGATCAGGATGTCGGGGGAGATCCTGGGATTCCGCTGTTCCACGGTGACCCCTTCTTGGACGCGGGTCTTCCGTGCGACGTTCTTGAGGCGGAAGTTGAAATCCAGGACGTTGAGCTCCAGGTTGTCGATCAGGACGGTCCGGGTGGAAACCGCAAAGATCGCGAGGAACACGAGCAACCCGATGATCAGGCCGAAATTTCTCGTCTGGAAAAAGCCCGGGGTCTTCTTGGCCATGCACAGCCCTCCTGCCGCGGAAACCGGCCTTCGACGCCCGAGGCCTCGTGTTCTCGGTCCGGAGCCGGCTTTCCGGCTACTCGCCGCCTCCGGCGGCCTCACCCTCAATCTTGAGCGCGATTATACGATTTCTCCCCAGCTTTGTCCAATTGCTCAGGGGGTGCGTCTCCTCCAGGCGGTTGTACGCCTCGACCGCAGCGTCGTAGTTGCCCTGCTGCTCTTCCAGCCGCCCCACGGCGAACAGGACCTCCGGAACGAGGAAGCTGCCCGGGTATTCGTCGGCGGCCCGGCGATACACGGCGAGGGCTTCCTGCGGCTGCTCCAGGCGTTCGTAGCAGATCCCCGCGTTCATGAGGGCGAGCGGTGCCAGGTAGGAGTCTGGGGCCTGATCGGAGATCCAGGAGAAGGCCTCGGCGGCAGGCTGCCACTGTTCCAGCTCGTACTCCAGGCTCCCCTCGACAAAGGCGGCCCGCTGCGCTGCGTATTGGCGCGGGTAGGAGTCGCGGACCTCGGCCAAGAGCGAGCGCAGCTCCTCCTCCAGACCCTTCTTGGCGTCGGGGTCCTGCTCGGACTGCCACTCCTGGTACAGCTCCTGGGCGGACTCGGCCTGGACCGCGCTCTTCTCCCGGACCCTGCGCTGCCACTCGGTCCAACCGAAATAGCCGATCACGAAGACCGCGAGAACGATCAGGATCACCAGCAGCGGTATGCGGCTCTTCTGCAAAAATCCGGACAAGCGGTCCGTAATCTGAGGCTTCTGTTCCTGTTCCCTGGTCGACATGGTATGGTGCTCTCCTTGTATGCGTGTCTGCTCTTGCTCGTGCGCCGAGCGCCGGCTCAACGGCCGATGTCCAGCTCCTTGATCAGCCTGGACAGGTAGGTCCTCTGAATGCCTAGAACCCGAGCCGTTCGGGTCTGGTTCCACTGGTTCGTGTCCAGGCTCTGCCGGATGTAGTGCTTCTTGAAGGCGTTCACGGCG
The DNA here is from genome assembly GCA_016930895.1 of Spirochaetales bacterium. The sequence continues at coordinate 5,616 of JAFGFV010000543.1, forward strand.
TCCTTGAGGGGCTTGCCGGTGATTTCGTCTCCTTCGCGATCGAACGCCGGGTTCAGGGCAAAGACCTCCGGCGCGATCTTGTCCCCCTGAGTGATGACCACGGCCCGCTCGACCGCGTTCTCCAGCTCGCGTACGTTCCCGGGCCAGGTAAAGGACAGCAGAACGTCCATCGCCTCGGGCGTAAAGCCCCGGATCTGCTTCTTGATCTCCCGGTTGAACTTCTTGAGAAAGAACTCCGCCAGGATGGGGATGTCTTCCCTGCGCTCGCGCAGCGGGGGAATGTAGATGGGCAGCACGTTGAGGCGGTAGTACAGGTCCGGGCGAAATCGGCCGGCGGCTACCTCCGCCTCGATGTCCTTGTTGGTGGCGGCGATGATCCGCACGTCCACCGTCACGGGGTCCGTACCCCCCACGGGCTCGAAGGTCTTGTGCTGCAGCACCCGCAGCAGCTTGACCTGGAGGGGCAGCGGCAGATCGCCGATTTCGTCCAGGAAGATCGTCCCGGTGTCTGCCAGCTCGAAGCGCCCGCGGCGATCTCGGGTTGCCCCCGTGAAAGCCCCCCTGACGTGCCCGAAGAGCTCCGATTCGAGGAGATTCTCCGGCAGCGCGGCGCAGTTCACCCGGATCAGGGGGTTGTTCCTGCGCGGGCTGCGCAGGTGGATCTGCTCGGCGAACAGCTCCTTGCCTACCCCGCTCTCCCCCAGCAGGAGCACCGACGAATCGGTCTGAGCCGCTCGAGCGACGATGTCCAGCTTTTCCTTGATGGCCTTGCTCTCGCCCACGAAGGTGTGGTAGCCCTTGTCGGTCTGCAGCTCGTCCTGCAGGAGGTACACCTCCTCCTGCACCTTCTGAAAGGAACGGGCGTTCTGGATCGCGATGGCCGCCTGGGTGGCAAAGATCTCCAGCCACTGAAGATCCTCGTCC
>JAFGFV010000092.1 GCA_016930895.1 Spirochaetales bacterium
CCCGACACCTCCGGGATCATGCGCCTGCTCGGGATGGAGCGCTCCGGGGTCGAGGTGGGGCTGTCGGAGAGCACCGCCTATCCGGCCGCCCCGCCGCTGGATGGGACCCTGCAGGGGTTGTGGGCCGGCGCCGCCCCTGTGGCCGGAAACCGTGGCAGGCTCTACTACGAGGGCTACCCGTACGAGACGGGCTCCAAGCCGGGCCCCTACACGGTGAGCGACAGCCCGGGGGACCCCACTCCCGGGGAGGACCTGGTGCTGGACTTCGACCTGGAGGACGACCACTGGGTCGGCGCCCAGATCCCCCTGAGCGGGGGCGGGCCCCCGGCGGACCTGTCGGCCGCCGAGGGGATCGTAGTCTCGTACCGGGCCATGGACGTGGAGGGGGAGTTCGACCTGTACCTGCAGATCGGGGCTCTCGGGGAGGACCTGGACGACGACGGCCGCCTGGACGAGGAGCTCTCGGAGGCGGCATCGGGCTTCGCCTTCGACGACACGAGCCAGGGAGCGGTCCTGCGGGTCGGCACGGACGCCGACAACCAGCCCAACGGCCGCCTCGACAGCGAGGACATGGACGGCAGCGGCTTCCTGGACGCCGAGGATCTGCCGGAGGCGGACAGCATCTTGACCGTGCCGATCGAGACCACCATCACGGCGGACGGGGGCTGGAGCGTGGCCCGCGTGGGCTTCACTGCCGCCCAGAAGCGACGCCTTTCACGGGTGCGCAGCCTGCGCCTGATCGCCGTGGAGAGCGGGGCCGCCCCCGCCGCTGCCGGCGCCAGGGTCCTGATCGACCGGATCACCCTGGCCGGCAGCCGCTTCTGGGGCTCCCCGCCGGATGGGACGGTCAGCGTCCGGGAGGTCGAGGAGTGGGCCGCGGAGAACGAGCCGCCGCAGAGCCTGGACGACGCCTTCCCGGACGTGGAGGAGCTGTTCCATCCCCTGGGGGAGCGCCAGAAGGTCCTGGAGGTCGAGTGGACCGGCGCCACCGACTGGAGCGTCCAGGGGTTCACCGAGGCGGCCAGCGAGGGGATCGACTACCGCTCCATCGTCTACTACTACCGGCTGCCCGAAGTGGACGGGAGCGACGACCTGAGCTTTGCGCTCCACGACGACCAAGGGGGGAGCATCGAATGGACCCTGCCCGCGGCCTCCACGGTGGACGCCTGGCAGGAGGTCCGGGTCGACCGGGACGAGCGACAGGTGTACCGAAACGGTACCATGCTACCCGGCGCCTCCGTGAGCCGGGACACCGCCTCGGGTTCCCTGACGCGGCTCACGATCGATCGGTCGGGGACGAGCAGCGGCCTGCTGTACCTGGACGAGCTGCACCTGACCGATCCGAGGGCGGGCCTGGGGGCCGCCGCCTCCCTCCAGCTCGACCTCCAGCTCCCGGGTACCCTATGGGAGGCCGGCGGCCATCCCCTGCTGCACGACGTGCGCATCCGGGAGGAGGCCGAGATCACCACCGCCGGCTTCGCCGGACTGTACGGGACCCCGGCGGAGGCCTTGAGCCTGTTCTCCCGGAGCGAGCTGGAGGCGGGGGTCTCCCTGGCCGACGTGTTCGTGAGCCTGGAGGTGGCCGCCCAGGAGGAAGCCGGGGGGCTGGAGACCTCCGTCGGGGGCAGCCACCGGGTGACGCTGCCGAACGTGCCCTTCCCGCTACGGGTGAGCGACAGCTACAGCTATCGGCAGCGTGACACCGGCCCAGCGCTGCTCCGGGAAAGCTCGGTGCTGCTCGATTTCGCGCCCCTCCTCCAGGGGCGCTTCTACCACACGGCCGGCAACGTGGAAGATACCCTGACCCAGTCGTGGGAGGCCCTGCTGGCGCTGACCCCGGGGTCGTTCAGCTTCGACCACTCCCTGGCCATCGACGTGGCGCGGAGCGGCTTCTCCGTGCCCAGGGAGGGATACTTCCGCAACTGGGCCTGGGGGTACAGCCTCCTGTGGCCCACCGAGGAGGGAGCCCCCCTGGAGCGGCGGGAGCTCCTGTCCCTGGACTGGCGGCTCCTGCCGCAGCCCGTGGGGCTCACGCTCGCCGGCTCCCTCGTCGCGCACAGCTACGAGCTGGGCAGCAGCGCGCGCACTCAGGAGAGCCGCTTTGCCCTCGAGCTGAGCGTGCCGGTCGAGCTCGCCGGCACCGAGACCGCTCCGGCGCGGCTCACCCTGGAGCCGGGCTACCGGCGTACCCTCGAGCTGCTCGACCGGGAGCCCGCGCTTGGCGACGTGCCGGCGGACCTGGCCGGCGCCTTCACCACCTTCGGCAGCCAGCGCTACGCCTTCACCGGGGTGCCGTTTTGGGAGCTGTACGACCCGTCGCTGGAGAGCCGCTTCCTGGCGGACAGCCCGGCGCTGGACAGCGCGAGCTACCTGGCCGAGCCGTACGTGAGCCTGTCCCGCACCTTCTCCTCGCGCCTGCTCGACCTGCTGCTGCCCTCGTACCTCGAGATCGCCCTGGGCAAGTCGCTGGACAAGGAGGGCGAGCTCACCCGGCTCGGCAACCGCTACGACCTGCAGAGCCGCTGGCGGGCGGTGAACCTTTTCGGCCGCTTTGGGGCCTACCCGCTGGTGCAGGGGTACCGCACCGACGAGTACGGCACGGATCTGGTCTTGAGCCTGCTCACCGAGCAAGGGGGAGAGGTGCGCGTCGAGGAGCTGCGGATCGAGCACGCCCTGGGTTTCGAGAATGGGGAAGCCGGGGCGTTGTCCGTGGAGAACCGTTTCCGCCTGAGCCTGGAGGAGGCCCTGGAGTGGTCCGACTCCCTCTTGCTCGCCTTGGACTGGTTCCGCTATCCCGCGGGGGGGGTGGCCCTGCCGCTTCTGCCCCCCGAGGTGGGGGCCGACGCCTTCTGGTCCCACCGGGAGAGCCTGAGCGTGGAGCTGGGCGGACCACTCGCCGATGCCACGAGCTGGCATCCCTTCAACCTGATCCTACGCCACCTGACCGCCCTCAATCTCCCCGACAGGGGACTGCTGAGCGCCGGCGCGGGGCTGGGGCTGGACCTCGAGCGCACCACGGCCGGAGAGCTGTACTGGCGCGTCGGCATCGAGGGGACCATCGCGGTGGAGATCCGCTTCTGATTCCCCGGCCCCCAAGGGAGGTTGGAATCCTCCAATTTCGGGGTATACTTCTGAGGCAGTGAAGGCAAGGAGGACGCGCATGCTCCCAAGAGTCAGGATTCTCATAGTGCTCGTGGCCGCGCTCGGCCTGGCCACGGGGGCCTACGCCCAGGAGGAGGGCGGCCTGGACTTCGGCTTGAGTCTGGGCCTCGGCGCCAACAGCTTCATCGAAAACGGGACCACGGTTACCTATCAGAGCCTGAGCCTCTCGCCCGACCTGGCCGTAGGGAAGTTCGGGATCGGCCTGGACGTGACCCTGAACTACACGACCACCGGTGATCCCTTGGGGCCTCCCCCGGCGGACGGCTTCGAGTTCTACGTGCGCCGGGAGGACTGGGTGCCGGCCGGGGACCAGACCTTCCTCGACGTGTACCTGCCCAAGATCAAGTACGTCCGTTGGGGATTCAAGGGTGATCCCCTCTACATCAAGCTGGGCTCCATCGACGATGGGACCCTGGGCAACGGCTTCATCATGGGCGGGTACGACAACACCCTGTTCCTGCCGGACCTGCGGATCTTCGGGTTGGCCTTCGACCTGGACGGGGCTCTGTTCAATTTTCCGTATCTGGGCCTGGAAACCTTCGTCGGCAACCTGGCCCGTTTCGATGTGATGGGCTTCCGGACCTACGTGCGGCCCCTGGCGGGGACCGAGATCCCGGTCATCCGCAACCTCCAGGTGGGTGGCAGCGCCGCCCTCGACCTCAAGCCGGGACTGCACTCGGAGGCCGCCGGTGCCGACAGCGCCGAAGCGGTGGTCCTCTACGGTGGCGACCTGCGGCTGCCGATCCTGGCAACCCCGGTGGTTTCGCTGGTCACCTATGCGGACGTGGCCCGACTCCACAACAACGAGTCCTGGGGAGGCGCCGTGGGACTGGGCGGGCGGCTGTTCGGTTTCTTGACCTACGGGGCCCAGGCGCGGCTGCACGAAGCCAGCTTCGTTCCGTCCTACTTCGACTTTGCCTACGACCTGTTCCGCTACGAGGAGGACCCGCCCGGGACCCCCACCGGGCGCTACGCAGTCGCCACGGGCCCGAGGGACTCGAGCTTCGTCGCCGGCTACCTCGGAACCCTGGGGTTCTCGCTGTTCGCCGATCTGCTCGCCTTCAAGGCCACGGTGCAGGGCCCCTTCATGAAACCGGACCCCACCGACCCGGGCAACCCTCTGAACGACCCGCACCTGACCATGGTCCTGGTGCTGGCCGAAGGGCTGGTTCCCAACGTGTCGTTCGAGGCACTGTGGGACAAGAGCTCGATCCAGTCCTGGGGCGATCTGGTCAGCCCGGTGGACGCCGTGATCCAGGGACGCCTGAACTACAGCATCGGCGCGGCCGTGCTGTCGCTGCTCTACCAGGTGCGCTACGAGCCTGACGCCACTCCAGACCCCTGGGTGATCCAGGCGGGGATCCAGAGCTCGATCAAACTCTTCTAACGGAGGGAGGAAGCAATGACCAAGAAACTGATTCCGATACTGGCGATCCTCCTGCTGGCCGGGACCGGCGCGGTCCTGGCCGAAAGCTCCGCGGCGCAGGTCCCTGCGATGATCGTGGAATACTACGAGAACTCGAGCGGCGCCATGTTCGTTCGCACCTCGGATGGGGCGCAATACGAAGTCGATCAGTTCGGCTTCGGCGAGGAGCTGCCTCCGGGGGCGACCCTGGTGACCCTGGACGGCGACTACGCGGAGCTGCGCCTGGAGCCCAACGGCACCATCATCCGGGTGGCAGAGAACACGAACTTTACCGTGGAAGGCCTGCAGGGCCGCTCCGGAGCCGCCGAGAATACCTTCTCGGTGGCGGTGGGGAAGCTGCGGGCGGTCGTGGCCAAGAGCGAGGGCGCGCGTTACCGCTTCAAAGGGGCCACCGCGGTCTGCGGCGTTCGGGGCACCAAGCTCGAGCTGTCGGTGGTGCCCGGGATGGAAGAGCTGGCCCACTGCATCGACGGCCTGCTGGAGTTCTCCAACGCCGCCGGACAGACCATCTCGATAGCCGCGGGCCAGGCCGCCGACGCCCTGGCCGCCGAGTTCGTGGCCTTTACGCCCCCGGCGAGCCTCTTGGACAGGCTCCAGCAGGGACTGGACTTCCAGGCCCTGGACCCGGACGAGGTGCCGGGGTACGTCCGCGAGGTCGTCCAGGTGCTCACCGTGCCGACCGAGGAGAGCCCGCCTCCGCAGGAGATGGAGGAGGATGAGCCGGAAGCCGAGGTCCAGACCCCGAAGTGGCTCGAGAAGCTCATGGAGTTCCTCGGGCTGGAGCTGGGCGCGGTGACCCTGGAGAGCAAGACCTACGCCAAAGCGGTCCTGCAGCCGCACTTCGCCCTGGGCAAGCTCAAGATGGCCCTGTACCTGCCCATATACTACCAGAACGACCTGTTCGACACGGACACCTGGTATCCTGAGAACGCCCAGGAATGGACCTTTGGTTCCGACTATTTCGCAGTCGGCAACTGGCAGGGCGGGACCCTCGATCTGGTCGAGGACCTGTTCCTGAAGTTCCGCTACATCCAGTACGGAGAGCAGCGGGACCCGTTCTTCGTGAAGTTCGGGAGCCTGGGAGACATCACCATCGGGCACGGCTCAATCATGCGCGACTACGCCAACGACGCCGACTTCCCGGCCATCCGGAAGATGGGTCTGAACTTGGGGTTCGACGCGCAGAAGTTCGGCGTCGAGGCCATGGTTAGCGACGCCGCCAACCCCCAGGTATTCGGGGCCCGGGCCTACTACCGCCCCGGCGGGAAGAAGTTCCCCCTGGCGATCGGCCTGTCCGGGCTCACGGACCTGAACCCGGAAAAGGTCCCGCTGGACGCACCCGGGACGGCCGTCTACGGAATGCCGATCTTCGTGAACTTCGGCGCCGACCTGGACTTCCCGGTCATCGATCGCAAGGCCCTGAGCATGATCCTGTTCGGCGATGCCGCCGCCATGGTCCCCTACCTGCGGCGGGACGCCCTGAGCCTGCCCGGCTCCGCCGGCTGGCACTGGGAAGCCTTCTGGGACGGGGGCCCCCGGAACTGGGGCGCCATGGCGGGGCTGTTGGGCAACATCCTGATGCTCGACTACCGCCTGGAGTACCGCTACTCGGTGGGGAGCTTCAAGCCCTCCTTCTACGGGCCGCTGTACGATCGCCAGAGCACCGACCTGGCTGCGGACCTGGTGGCCTACCTCAGCGATCCCGCCGATCCGGCCTACGCGAACGCGGACATGGGGGTCTTCGGGGAGCTGGGCTACACCCTGGAGAAGGTTTTCTACATCACCGGCAGCTACTACTGGCCGTGGCCGGTGAACGCCCCGGCCAGCGC
>JAFGFV010000093.1 GCA_016930895.1 Spirochaetales bacterium
CGCCGGGCTCCTGCCCACGGCCCTGGGCCTGGGCGGCAAGTCGGTGGTCTGGCAGCCCATGGCCGCCACGATCATCTTCGGCCTGGTCTTCTCCACCCTCACGGCCCTGTTCGTGATCCCGAGTCTGTACGGGATCGTGGAGGACGTGCGCGGGAAGGTGCGGCACGGAAGAGTGCGCCTGGACGAGAAGGGCCACGGGGAGTAGGGGCAAGGGCGAGCCCCGGCCCCGGTCGAGGCGATAGAGGCGCGGGCGGGCCTGCATGCGGTCTTCCCGAGCTCACCGGATGATCCCGCTGCAGACGATGTTCGCCCCGTGCCGTATTCCCCGGGAAACGGTCAGGAAAGCCCTGCATCCGTGATACTCGCACCACGGTCTACGACATCCGGGCGACCTTGCTGTTCGCCGCCGACCGGGAACGTAAATCCATTTCGATCGAAGCATGAAGCTTCTCTTCGACCAAAATCTCTCTTGGCGCCTGGTCAACGTTGTGTCCCACGCCTTTCCGGGTTCTGCGCCCAAGGTGCCCTGGCTTCAGGCCGCGAACAAGCCGACCTGGCAAATCGCGAAACTCCTCGAAGATCACTTGCCGGCGATCCGGGATTTCGCCTCGAGCCAGGAAGCGTCGATGATCATTCGGCAGCTACCCTGATGGGATCCTGCACGCCTCCTCTTCCTCAATCCGGCGGCCTCGGCCACAGCCTGGTAGATCTGGTTCCAGGTCAGGAGCTCGCCGGAGGTCATGAGAAAACGTGCATCGTGGGGCAATACTCCGAATCGCAGCCGGCCCGGCTATTCCCTACCGAACAGCTCTCCCTTTCGGATGAGGTCGATGACGATGGCTATGATGATGATCAGGCCAACGATGGCCTGTTGCCAGTAGCCGGAGATGTGGGCCATGATCATCCCGTTCTCCAGCACGGTCAGGAAGACGCAGCCGATCAGGGTCCCTACGACTGAGCCGGAGCCGCCGAACAAGCTCACCCCGCCGATGATGCAGGCCGCGATCGCCTGCAGCTCCATGCCGGTTCCCGTGGTCGTTTGCACGGAGGAGAATCGGGAGTTGAAGAATATGCTGGTCACGCAGGCCAGCACTCCACTCAGCACGTACAGGGAGAAGGTGAGTCTCCGGGTGTTGATACCGGCCAGGCGCGTGCTTTCCACGTTCCCCCCCATGGCGAGGGTGTAGCGGCCGAACTTCGTCTTTCGCAGAACGAAGGTCGCCACCAGCACGAGCACGATGATGAACCAGATCACGTAGGCGATGCCGAGGAAGGCTCCCTGTCCGAAGGCCTTGAATCCCGCCGGCATGGGGCCGATCGGTGCGGCCTTGGTGATACCCTGCAGGATGCCGCGGTACGAGTAGAAGGTCGCCAGAGTGGCAATGAACGGCGGAATGCGGAGAATCGTGATCAGAAAGCCGTTCACGGCGCCGGCCGCCATTCCGACGACCAGGGCAATGAGGATCGACGCCCAGACCGGCACGTGCCACCAGACCATCAACATGCCGAGGACGATCCCCGAGAGCCCCATCTGGGAGCCGACCGAAAGATCCAAACCCCTTCCGCACAGGATGAAGGTCATGCCGACCCCGACAATGAAGAGGTATGACGCGGCCCGGATCATGTTCAGCAGATTGGCAACGGTCAGGAAAGCCGGGTTGGACAGGCTTGCGGCCACGGAAATGACCACCAGGGGGATGATTGCCCCGATTTCGTGAGTTCCGAAGATGCGGCTGATGATGCTCTTGTTTTTCTTCCTGATGGCTGCTTCGGACATCGGGGCTCCCCCTATACCTTGGCGTCTTCCATGAAGATCGCCCCCGTGATCATCTTCACGACCTCCTCGTGGCCAGTCTCCTGTTTCCGGCGTTCCCCCACCTTCTCGCCGGCCCGCAGCACGAAGAAGCGGTCCGCCACCAGAAAGGCGTGCTCCATGTTGTGGGTAATGAAGATGATCGATAGCCCTTTCTTCTTCAGCTTCAAGATCATGTCGAGGATGCGCTCGGTCTCCTTCACCCCGAGAGCGGCCGTCGGCTCGTCGAGGATGAGGATCTTTTCCGTCCAGAAGGCCCCCTTGCTGATGGCTACGGCGTGGCGCTGTCCGCCGGACAGCTGCTCCACCGTGCGGCTGGGGTCGTCAATGTTGATCCCCACTTCCGCGAGAAACTCGAGGGCCCCGTTCCTCATGGCCCTGTTCTGGAGCACCTCCACCCCGAGATACTTTTTCACGATTTCCTTGCCGAGGTAGATGTTCTTCTCGATGCTCAGGCAGTCCACGAGGGCGAGATCCTGGTATACGGTCTCGATGCCCAGCTCCTTCGCCTGCCGAGTGTTCGCCATCTCGACCTTCCGGCCCTCAACCCACACCTGCCCGCTGGTCGGGGAGATGGCCCCGGAGAGGATCTTGACCAGGGTCGACTTGCCGGCCCCGTTGTCGCCCAGCAGGGCCACGACCTCGCGGCGCGGCAGGCGGAAGGTGACGTCCTTCAAGGCGTGCACGCCGCCGTACATCTTGGTGAGGTTTCGCCCCTCGAGGATGATGTCACTCTCGCTCACGGCCTGTCTCCCCCGAAAAAACGGACCGAGCGTCCGGAAGACGCCCGGTCCCGTCCCTGCATTCCGAAATCCGTCCTACTTGAGGTTGGGGTAGGGCTTGCCCTTGAGGGCCACCGGCGCCCACATATCGGGAATGTAGCTGTCGGCGTTCTCCTTGGTGATCAGGACGATGCCGGCGTCGGTCTCCTTGGGGAAAGGCTGCTTGTTGAAGTAGTCCACGATGTTGCGGACGGCCTCGTAGCCCTGCTTCTGGAAGTTTTGGTTGAATGACCCAAACACCTCGCCCCTCCGGATGGATTCGATAAGGTCCGGGGGATCATCGATCCCGAAGATCTTCACCTTGCCCAGCAGCCCCATTTCCCTCAGTACGTCGGCCCCCACCGAAACCGTGGCCGCCTCCAGCCAGATGGCCGTGTCGATCCGAGGGTTCGCCTTGAGCGAGGCTTCGAGGATCTTCGCCGCGTTGACGGGGTCGTTCTTCGTGAACTGGGTGTCGACGACCTTGATGCCGGGCCACTTCTTCGCGCAGTGGCTGATGAACGACTGCCGCTGGGTGGCCTGATTCGGGATGTCGGGCGAGTTCAGCAAGAAGAGGACGTTGGCCTTGCCGCCGGTGAGCTCGCCCAGCTTGTCCGCGGCGGTAATCCCGTACCCCTCGTTGTCGATGGTGATCTGGGAGATGAACGCCGCCTTGTTGGGGTTGGGAACGTGGACGTCGACGAGGATGATGCCCTTCCTCTGCGCCAGCGCGATGGCCTCGTCATAGCTGCCCGGCCAGTCGTTCTCGATGATGAGGGCGTCGAAGTTCTGGTTGAGCGCGTTCAGGATAGTTTCCGCGTGGCTGGCGCCGTCCAGCCCGGGGGGCTGAATCACGGTGAGCTTGACCCCGTAGTCCTTGGCCGCACGCTGTTCAGCCTCCACCCGCACCTTGTAGGGCTGGAATTGGATGAACTCGATGGCCGCGATGCTGATGACCTGCCCCTTGGCGTTTACCGGCGGCTTCTGCGCAAAGGCCATGACGCCGAGCAGCAGGAGCCCCAGGGCAACGACGAGCGCTTTCCTAATTCTCATTTCTTCTCCTCCTTGCGCAACCCATGCAGAAAAGCTGAGAAATGGTAGTGCACCGCGATCGCGGTGTCAAGAAAAAAGGATGAACACGGCTCAGTCCGCAAACAGCTGCCGCAGCGTTTCCACGATGCCCTCGACCAACAGTTGCCCGCCCTCCGGGCCGATCTTCCCGTTGGCCACCAGCGCCCCGTAACCGCCGGCCGCCGCCGCCCGGGCGGTGGGCAGGTAGCCGAGCTCGCCGCAGGTCAGCTGCGCGTGCAAGGTGAGCGCCGCGGGGCTCCGGGCGCGGATCCGCAGCCCGTAGTCCAGGTACAGCTCGAAGGGGCTCGTAGACAGGGCCAGATCCCCCAGGCGCAGCACATGGACTTCGGTCGGCAGGCTGGCGTGCCGCCTCTGGTTCTGGAAGCGCTCGATGAGGCCTTCCAGGTTGCGCATGAGCACGAAATCGTCGTTCTTGTCGTCGTAGGGCCCGGGGCCGCCCTGCCGCTCCCGGGCCAGGGTCTTCTCGACGAACCGGCGATAGGCGGAACCCGGGTCCTCCGAGTCCGCCGGTTCGCGGGCCTCCAGGGCGGCCAGCTCGGCCGCTGCCCGGGCGTAGTCCTCCGCGCTGACGGTGCGGATAGGAAGGTTGAGCAGGCGCACCTCGTGCCGGAACACCGCCTGGTCCCGCCGGGAGGCTTCCGCCTGGGGCAGGGCCTGGACGACGGCATCGGCGAGCCGGGCCCCCAGCTCGAGCAGGCCCTCCTCGTCCCAATACGTGGGGCCCTGGCGGTGGGGCCGGGTCAGGTCGCGCGGCGAGATGTCACCCGCCGCCCCGATCTGGCACAGAACCCGGAGGTGGGAGCCGTAGCGCTCGCCGAGCCTCCGACGCATCTCGCCGAACATGTCGGCCGTGACCTCGTAGGTGGCCTCCATGACCTGGGAAGGGCAGACGACGTTGACCAGGAGCCCGGTAAGCGACCCGCCCATGGTCCAGAAGGCCAACACGCCAACCGTGTCGTCCTCCCCGCTCTCCATCCCGGCGAAGTCCGGACGGTCGGTGGCGCCGTACATCTCCGCGCTCCCATCCAGGTAGAGCGCACGGCGGCAGTGGCCCACGGAGGCGTAGCCCGCGGCCGCCCCAACGAGCGCGGGCTGCCGACCACGCCAGGCCTGGACCGCCGCGGCTTCCATCCCTTCAACCAGCGTGACCCGGAACTCCTCGGGGGAGAGGACGGCGGGGTTGGCCTTCCACCACTGCAGTGGGTCGCTGGAGGTGGGGCCGCAGTGGGTGTGCGTGGCGCTGACGATCAGGCGGGAAGGGTCGAAGTCGGGCAGAGAGCGGCGCAGCCGCTCGCGCAGCGACTCGACCACGGGCCGTTCCACGAAGACCTGGTCGCACGAGATCAGGATCGCCTGGCCGGAGGCACCGGACGCCGGCTGCTCCAGGGCGAGCGCTGTCACGCTGAGCGGGTCGCGCACCCCGGCGGCGGTGCGCTGGTAGTACTGCCCGTACAGCCCCATGGTCTTTTTCGGCGTCACGTCGGCGAACCCCCACCCGGCGGAAATCGCGGCTTGCTCGGTTTTCTCCATGGCTTGTTGATATCTTCAATTCGCCGGATTGTCAAATGCAGCGGGGTGAAGTAGAAATAGTCAGGCTATGGTTGAACCGTTGGAACGACAAGGCAGGCGTCGGCGCTACTGGCGGCGGCAGATGGAAGCCGCCTACCGGTTGATGCTGGCCATCCAGGCCCACCCCGTCGAGGAATGCGGAGAGCCCCTGGTCCGCGTGCCCCAGGCCGCCGAGGGGGCCGGGGTCCGGGTTGCGTTCTCCTCCGAAAAGCATGTCCGTGGAACGGAGCGGCTCTTCTTCCTGCGCTCGGGACTCGTAGCGCCCTTCCTGGAGGCGGCCCGAGAGCTCAACGAGAGGGGCTGGGTGTTGAAGGTCGAGGACGCCTTCCGCACCCGCACCATGCAGAAGCACCTGGCCCTGCGGGAGGATATCTTCGCCCGCATTGCGGCCAAGGTCCGCTGGGAGCAGCAGGGGGGGCCGCCGCCCCTGGAGCTCCTGCGCCGGAGGATCGCCGCCCTGATCGCCATGAGTCCCAAGGTGGGCACGCACATGTCCGGCAGCGCCGTGGACGTTTCCGTGCTCCGCCTGTCGGATGGAGGTGAGGTGGATCGGGGAGCCCCGTACCTCGAGCTCTCCGAGAAGACCCCCATGGGGTCGCCGTTCGTCTCCCGGCAGGCCCGCGCCAACCGCCGCACGATCACCCGGATCATGGCCCGCCACGGCTTCGTGACGTACCCCTTCGAGTTCTGGCACTACAACCGGGGGGATGCGCTGGAGGCTTGCCTGCGCCGTTCCCGCAGGCCGGCCCGCTACGGGCCGGTGGACCTCGACCCCGCTGACGGCACCGTGGCTCCCATCGGCGACGCCCTCCAACCGCTCAACCGGCTCGAGGAGCTGGCCGCCATGCTGGACAAGGGGACCGGGTCATGACTTTGATGGAGCTGTCCGAGCTGTACCAGAGGAGGAAAGAGGAGCGTCTGCCCCGGCTGGAGCGCTTCTTCCGCGGGGCGACCAACTACCTGATCGTGCAGCGTCCCGCCTACCACCTCTGGGGACGCTGCAACTCCGTGCACGAGATCGTGCAGAACAACTGGCGGCACATGGAGTCCTGGTTGGGACTGGAGTGGACCGATGAGCTCCCCCACCTCCAGCCCTGGATCGGCACCGGCATCTTCGCAAACGCGTTCGGCTGCGAGTACCTGTGGCGGGACGACGAGGCCCCGGACAGCCACGTGCTGTTCCGCTCGATCGAGCAGGTGAAAGGGCTACCCTATCCGGACTACCGGCGGAGCCCCGTCATGCGCATGGCGCTGGAGGCGATCGACGCCCTCAAGGAGGAGTTCCGGGGCCGCTTCCCCGTCGCCCTCACCGACACCCAGTCCCCGGTGGACACTGCCACCCTGGTGCTGGACGCCACGGAGTTCTTCGTGGCCTGTTACACCCACGAAGAGCTGGTGCGGGAGCTGCTGGAGAACATCACCGCGCTCATCATCGAGTTTTCCCGCGTGCAGCGGCAGGCGATCGGGGAGGAGATGGTGTCCAAACCCGGCCACGTGATGCCGAGCCTGCCCTCCCTGCGGGGAATCACCCTGTCGGATGACAACCTGGCAGTCTCCTCCCCGGAGCTCAACGGCAAGTACTCGCTCCCGTACAACCAGAAGATCGCCGAAGCTCTCGGAGGGGCGGCCATCCACTCCTGCGGGGTCTGGGATCACACCATGCGCCTGCTGCCTGGGTACGACGTCGTGGGGGTGGACTGCTCCGTGCACCGGGATTGGGATCCCACGCCGATGAAACCGGAGCGGGTTCGGGACGCTCTGCGTGGGACCGGGATCCCGGTCAAAGCCCGGATGGGAGGGAACATCGAAGAGGTGTTGACGGATCTTCGGAAGCTGGCCGCCCCCGACCTGCGCCTGATCGTGGACATCTTTCGGCTCGAGCCGGACGAGGAGCGCTATCGGGGCGTGGCGGCGCGCAACTACAAGCTGGCTTCCGAGCGCCTCGCCGAGCTGTACGGAGAGTAGAACGGGCGGCGGGGAGCGGGCCTCGACCGTGCGGTCCGGTCCCGCCAGCGCGCCGGGTCGCCGCCGCGGTCCGCCCCCTTCCCGCTCAGGAATATCCGTACGCATCGATCAGGCGGTCCAGCAGGCGGTCGTCTTCCCCGCTGCTCTTCATCCTCTCCGGGGACTCCTCGAACCAGGCCAGACAGCGGCGGATCCCCTCCCGGAAGGGGATTACGGCCCGCCAGCCAGGCACGTAGCGTTTGATCTTGGAGTTGTCGAAGATCACGCTGTGGGCCTTGTCTCCCAGCAGAGTTCCTTCGAGGGTGGGCTCCAGGCGGGCGATGAGCTCGGAGGGAATGTGCACCAGGCGCGCCTCCGCGCCGGCAGCCTCGGCCACGCTCCGGTAGATCTGGTTCCAGGTCAACAGCTCGTCGGAGGTGATGTGGAAGCCGTGCCCGATCCCCTGGCCATGCCCCAGCAGGCCCACGAACCCCCGGGCAAAGTCCTCCGAGTGCGTCACGGTCCACAGGGAGGTGCCGTCGCCGTGCACCACTACCTTCCCGCCCCTCTTGATGCGGGCGATGATGCCGTAGTCCTGCCAGCCGCCGATCGCCAGGGGGATCACGGTCTCGTAGGTGTGGGAGGGGCGCACGATCGTGACGGGGAAGCCCTGGTCACGGTAGGCCCGGTTCAGGCGCAGCTCGCAAGCGATCTTGTCCCGCGCATACTCCCAGAAGGGGTTGCCCAAGGGAGCGGATTCCGTGATCACCGGGTGCAGGGGCGGCTTCTGGTACACCGTCGCCGAGCTGATGAACACGTACTGGCCGATCCTGCCCTCGAACAGCAAAATATCGCGTTCCACGTCCGGCTGCCGGAAGGCGATCCAGTTCACCACCACGTCCCAGGGCTTCTCCTTCACCAGGGCCGGGATCTCTCCCGGAATGTCGATGTCCCCGGTGATTGCCTCCGCGCCGGGGATCGAGACACCCCGCTTGCCCCGATTGAGCAGGTACAGCTCGTGGCCCCTGCTCACCACCAGCCGGCTCGCCGCGGCGCTGATGTTGCCCGTGCCCCCGATGAACAGGATCTTCATCTCTGTGGAGCGAGCCGCCCGGGAAAGTCCTCGAGCCAGCGGCCCCTGTCTGCCGGGGAGAGCTCACCGGCCGCATCGAGGATCTTCAAGAAGCGGTGCTTGACCTCGTAGAAACCGTGCCACCAAGCGTAGTCCGGGGCCATCATGGCCGCGCCCATCCTGGCCCGGCGTCCTTCGTGATGCCAGAACTCGTAGTACTCCCACTCCAGCTCCTCGTCGAAGTACATGTCCTCGGACAGGGCCCCCGAGGCGTACAGCCGGTCCATCACCGCCCGGATCGGCTTGTAGTACAGCTCGTTGTAGCTCTCGATCACATTGTCGGTGTTGGTGAAGTGTCCGTCGACCCACTCCCGGGAATGGCACTGCAGGCAAACCGCCCGCATCTTGTCCCGCTCCTCCCGCCAGTCCGTTGGCGCTGGGAAGGGCGTGAACTCCGAGGGCCGGATGGTCAGAGGGGCCTGCAGCTCCCAGGCCAGCCGCCCGGTCACGTCGTGGGAACGCGGCACTCCCGGTGCCTCGCTCATGTGGCAGCTGGCGCAGGTGGGGGCGCGGTAGTCCTGCCCGGCGGTCCAGGTGAAGTCCTCCGGCCTCCAGTTCCAGGAATCCCCTTCGGCGTGGTAGATGGTGCCGTGCTTGGACTCGTTGTAGATCTCGATCTGGGGATGGTCCGGCCCGA
>JAFGFV010000011.1 GCA_016930895.1 Spirochaetales bacterium
GACAGGAAGAGCCGCCTTGATCATCCCGTCGGTGCAGTTCTTAGCGATTTGCCCCCCCAACTCGAATTATAGGAACTCCTATCACTTATCACTATCACTCTGACCAGCTTGAACTCGTGGGATAGGCAGGCGCCCCCATTCAGACGCGAGCAGGCGAAATCCTTGCACGCGGTATTGCCTTCCTGGTCGGTAGACTCTTGCACTTTGATCGAGGTACAGCGCGGGTAGCAGGTGGTGCCCGCCACAGAACTGAACACCTTCCCCAGGCTCCCCCGGTAGACGAGGATCCTCCCGGGGTGAGCGTGCGCCTTCGATTCGGGATTCGCCCACGCACCGTAGACCTGGCCCTCACCCCAGAAGGGGGTCCACGATAATCTTGCCCTTCTCCTTGTCCAGACTGAACCGCACGCCTTTGAGCGCCCGCACGACGACGAACGAGACGTGGCAGACCTCGATGTATACGCCTGGGTACACGTACCCCCCCACCACCACCTCGGCGGACTCGTTCTTGTCCAGCCGGAACACCAGCGACTGGGCCGTTTCGTTGAGCTTGTGAATGGTCTCGCGGATTCTCCGCTGAATCTCAAGCAGACGCCCGCCATCGCCGTTCGGGCGTTTCAGGCGGCGTTCGATGTCCTTGAGTTTGAAAGCCAGCTCCATGTTCTTGTTCCGGATCCACTCGAGTTTCTGCTCGACGGCGTAATCGGTCCCGCAGTAGATCTCGGTTCTTGGACCCATCCTGGTCCCCAGCTGGGTTGCACGGACCCCGTTCTGGGCGGTAACACTGCCGCCCGCGATGACACCTTTCCGGCCGAGCTCCACCCTGTCGCCTGAGAACACGGCGGAGTTCAAAATTCCCACCTCCACACGTACCGGGCCCTTGGCCTCCACATAGCAGTTCTCGATGAACCTGGCGGTGACCTCGCCACCCACCTTCACGCTTCCCGACTTTCGTCCGATCAGCCCCCAGCGGACGACCAGGTCCCCGGCGGTGCGGACCTCAGAGGCATCCATGGTCTTCGCGCAGTAGACGCTGCCGCCCGAGTGAACCCGGAATCCCGCCTTGATCTCTCCGCGGATGAGCACATCCCCGGGGAAATCGACGTGGCCGGTTCGGTAGTCCACGTCGCCCTGGAGCTCGAGGACCTCGTTGACCCAGAAGGATCCTTCACCCCGCTGGAATCTTCCGTCGCGGTCGGCGAGCACCTGGTCACCCTCCAGTCGTGTGTTCTTACCAGCCTGCAGCCGGAGGGGCTTCGTAGTCTGATAGGGGAGGGCCCTGCCGTGGACGGTGTACCCCTCGCTGCCCGAACGCTCTGGGACCAACTTCGCCAGCACTTCACCTTCGCGCACGATGACGAAGGGGGTGATCTCTCGAAAGTCCATGCGCTCACCATCCGCGTCCGGCATCTGTGGGCTCTGCATCAGCCGCTCCTCGATCAGGAGGTGCGCCGGACTCTGGTTGACCGGGTCTCGGCCCCGGGCAATGACAATATTCGGGATCTCGAGCTGCTCGGTGTTGCAGCGAAACAGGGCCTCCTTGATGGCTTCCCAGTTGACTCCGAAACGGATCCCGTCCGCTTCCAACGTCCTGGCAAGCCCATCGGGGGACAGCGGCTGCCCCCCACCGGAGGGCGGGAAAAAGCCGGCTCTGGCGGTCATGCCGTCCTCGGAAACCGTGACCTCGGCGTATCCGTCCACAGGATACTCCGCTTCCTCCTCCGCGGCCAGAATGAACGTCTTGAGGGCTTCCTCCTTGACCTTTCTCTCCGTCTCCTCGGAAGGCACTGTAGCCAGATCGCCAGCTTGGTCCACATCCTCCAGAAGGGATTCGGAGGCCCGCACCAGATCCTGCAGGGAGTAGTCCGTTGAGCCCTTCATGACCTCTTACCCCGATAGGTGATCCAACACCTTGCCAATCTCGAAGGGCTTCTTGAGCAAGCCCTTGGCGCCGGCATCCAGGGCCCGCTTGGCCAAGGGATCACTGGGATGTCCGGTGATGATCAGCACCTTCGCCTGCGGTTTGTCGGCCAGGATGCTCTCCGTGACGGCGGCGCCGTCCTTCCCGGGCATCCTGAGATCCATGAGAATCAGGTCGTAGTCTGCGGAAAGGGCCGCTTTCTCGCCGTCAGAAGACCCTGTGAAGCCGTCGACCCGGTGCCCCATGTCCTCGAGAATCGTGGCGATCGCCTCCAGGACCGTCCGATCATCGTCGATAACGAGAATCCGTTTCACCAATCTCTCCCTCCACGCTTATGGATCTGCCGCGTCGCGCCCCTGTTCCGCGGACAGGCGGATCATCACGCTCACCTCGGCATCGTCATGCTCAGCCCTAATTGTGAAGATCTTGTCTTTCGCCGCCAGGAAGGCATCGACCACTTGCGGGTCAAAGTGCGAGCCTCTGCCCTCGGCCACGGTCCGCGCGGACTCCTCCAGGCTGAAGGCCTGCTTGTAGGGCCGCTTGGAGCTCAAGGCGTCGAACACGTCGGCCACCGCGGCGATGCGGCCGGGAAGCGGGATCGCTTCTCCCTTCAGTCCTTCCGGGTACCCGCTTCCGTCCCACTTCTCATGATGGCTCAAGGCGATGGCGCGTGCGATGCCGAGGAAGCCGTTGGCTTCCACGGTCAGGATCTGAGCGCCCATGGTGGTGTGTTGCTGCATGATTTTCCACTCGTCAGCGTCCAGCTTCCCCGGCTTGAGCAGGATGCGGTCGGGAATGCCGATCTTGCCTATGTCGTGCATGGGGGTCGCATACAGCAGCATCTCCCGCTCCTCCTCGTTCCCGCCCAGCTGCCCGCTGATGACCCGCGCATAGTCGCCCATACGCTGGATATGGGCCGCTGTCTCTTCGTCCTTGTACTCGGCGGCCCGGGACAGGCAGTAGATGGTGTTGAGGGAGCTTCGTTTGAGCCTGTCGTTGGCCTTGCTTAGCGCCGCCAGTGTCTGGCGCAACTCCCGGGTCCTCTTCTCCACCCGCTCTTCCAGCTCCTTCTGGTAGTTCAACAGGTGATCGTGGTAGGCCTTGACCTGGACCAGGGAACGCACCCGGACGGTCAGCTCCGCTATGTGCGGGGGTTTGAGCAGGAACTCGTCCGCTCCCAGCCGCAGCCCCTCCAGGCGGGCCTCGGTATCATCGCTTCCCGTAACGATGATGATCGGAATGTGACTCATCGACGGATTGGCCTTGATCCGCCGGATCGCCTCCAACCCATCCATGACCGGCATGTGGATGTCCAGGAGAACCACGTCCGGAGCCCAGCGCTCCATCTCTGCCAGCGCCTGTGACCCGTCACCTGCCTGGCGCACCTGGTAGCCCTCCGTGGACAGGACGTCCGCCAGAGCAGTGCGTATCCGCTTGTCGTCATCCGCTATCAGAATCTTGGCTGTCGGACTCATTCAAACATCCCCTGTGGGTGGTCCGGCTTCGTGGAGCTCAAGACTCCGCGGATGGCTTCCAGCAGGAGGGCCATGGTGGGCGGCTTTCCCAGCACACAGTCGACATTAACCGGAAGCTCCCCGTTCAGGTTCATGAAGTTGCCCCAGCCCGACAGCAGGACCACCGGCGTGCCCGGCGAAAGCTCCTTGATCCTGCGGGCCAGCTCGTTGCCGTCCATGTGCGGCATACCCAGATCGGTGACGACCAGGTCGAAGCCTCCCTCGCCGGCTTTGGTTGACTGGAAGACGGCCAGGGCTTTCTCCCCGTCGGCACAGGCCTGCACCTGGTGGCCGTTTTGTACGAGCATCTCCATCAGGGCCTCACGCACCTTTGGCTCATCCTCCACGCAGAGGATCCGCTGCGGCGCAAGCGTGGGATCCGGCCGCGCTTTGTCGGGGCCGGGCCGCCTTCGCCGCGGCGGAGGCAGCGGAAACAGAAGCCGAACCGTGGTCCCCTGCCCCGGTTCGCTCTCGATCTCGAGTTCCCCCTTGTGGCGCTGCATGGTCCCGAACACCATCGGCATTCCCAGGCCGGTTCCCTCCGCGCCCTTGGTCGTGTAGAACGGCTCCAGGCACCGCCGTTTTTGCTCTTCGTTCATCCCAACCCCCGTGTCGGCCACTTCCACGCAGAGCCGGTTTGCCTGCTTGCGTGCCCGCAGCGTGATGGTCCCCCCCTGCGGGAGGGCGTCCGCGGCGTTGAACACCAGGTTGATCAGCGCTTCGCGAACCTCCGTGAGGTTTCCGTGAAATGAGGGAAGCCGCAAGGGCGCCTCCCGTTCCATTCGGATCTCCACGCCCTGGCGGTTCGGGATGTCCTTCCAGCGGGGCCGGGAGAGCTCCAGCACGGAGTCGAACAGCTCCCTGATGTGCAGGACCTCCATCTCGCCCTGCTCCTCCTCATCCTTGTAGAAAGAGCGCAGCCGCGTGGTGATTCCTACGATGTCGCCCACCGCGCTTTGGATGGTGCCCAGGTAGCGCCGCGCCGGCTCCTGCCGGCCCAGCTCGCTGGCCGCCAAAGCCTCCGTGTATAGGGTGATCGGCGCCAGGGTGTTGTTGATGTCGTGGGCAATGCCGCTGGCCATCTCTCCCATGGCCTTCAGGTGCTCCTGCCGCATCATGGCCTGCTGGGCGGCCTGCAGCTGCCTGTAGGAGCCCTCCAGCTCGTCGTACACGCTGCGGTTGCGGAGAGCCAGGGACACATACTCGGCCATGCCGCGCAGGAATTCCAGCTCCTCCTCGCTCAGGGAGACCGCCTGCCGGTAGAGCATGAACAGGGTCCCGCTCTGCACGTCTTGGGCGGCCAGCTGCACAACCACCATGGCCTGGAGGCCCGAGCTCTGAAAGCGACCGAACAGCTCCGTGGCCGGCTCGGACAGGCCCGCTGGGACGAGGTCCGCGAGTGGGAAAATCAGGGGCTCCGGAGAAGCCCCCAGATCGGGCAGGAAGGATTGGCTAAGGAGAAGCCTGGTTCCCTCCTTCACCCCCAGCCGCCGGGCCAGGGTCCGGCCACGGGCGCTAAGCGCGACAAATGTATAGGAGTTGCCGTCCTCGCTTACAAGGGCGATGCCGCCCGTGGCGAACGCGAAGCTCTCCTCCAGGTAATGCATCACCACCCGCAAGATGCTTTCCAGGTTGTCCCGGCCGGCGATGTCCCTGGCCACCGCGTTGAGGGCCTGGACCCACCGGGCCTGCCGGGCCAGGCGCTGCTGCGTCTCCAGCAGTTTCTCATTGGCTTCGCGCAGCTCCTGCTCCGCGCTTCTGCGCTCGGTTATATCGCGGAACACGCCCAGCAGGTGAGTGCGCCCGCCCAGCTCAACGGGCGACGAATTCACATCCGCGTAGAAAACGCTCCCGTTCTTGCGCTTCACCGGCACGTCTCCGGCCAGCTGTATTTCACCCTTCAGTTGCTTTTCGAACACCCCGGTCACGTAGCCCAGGCTCTCGGCCGGATGGATGTCCGCTACGGAGAGCCCTAGGAGCTCTTTAAGGGGATAGCCCAGCATCCGGCACATGGCCCTGTTGGCGCTGACGAACCGTTTCCTCTGGACGTCCGCCACCAGGATGCCGTCCAGGGCGCTCTCGAAGATGGCGCGCAGCGATTGTTCCGACTCGCGCCGCGCCTCTTCGGTCCCCATGCCGTGGAGAGCGAAGGCCAGGTCCCCGGCAAGCTCCTCCAGCAGGGACCTCTCCTGCTCGTCCACCCCCAGCGGCGCCGACAGGGAGATGCCCAGGTAGCCGTAGTGATGCCCTTCGTGCCTGAGGGCGGCGGTCAGCGCGCAGGTCTCGCTGCAGGCCTTCGCCAGGGGGCAGGCCGTGCAGGCCGCGCGCGGGTCTTTCGTAATGACGACGGGGTGCCGGGTCTTCAGGGCGCCGCAGCAGCGGGGGAGCTTTCCGGCGCGAAAAAGGGCGGTGAACCCGGAGAAGGCGGGCTGTGGGATGCCGGCCTGCCCGCTTTCCAGACCCTCGGGCAGCCGATCGGTGAGCACGATCCAGGCGGCGTTGAACCCCCGGGCCCCGAGCAGAGTTTCGCAGGTCCGCTGAATCAGACGCGGCCGGCTCCTCTCGCGGACGATGAGCTGGTTCACCTCCCGGATGGCCTGCAGCACGCGGTTGAGATGCTCGATGCGCTCCTGGGCCTGCTTGCGCTCGGTGATGTCGCGGGCGATGACTTCCACGGCGACCACATCGCCGGATTCATCAAAGACATACGCGCTGCTATGCTCGACCCAGATGACCGTTCCGTCCCTGCGCACCCACCGCAAGGTGAGGGGCTGGCCTGTGGGAACCTCGCCTCGGACGGCGGCTTCCAGCAGCGGGCGGTCGTCGGGATGAACCAGCTTGGTTTCCGGGTCAGCCTCCGCATAGAGCTCCTCGGGAGCGTAGCCGGTCGCGGCGGCGACCGATGGGCTGACATACTCGAAGTGGCGCTCGGGATGAACGCGGAGGCGATAGATCATATCCGGCGCGTTTTCCGCAAGCTGGCGGAATCGCAGCTCGCTCGCCTCCAGCGCCTCCTCGGCTGCCCTCTTTTCCTCCAGTGTTTTCCTCCGCCGCAGCGCTTCGCTCACCGCGACGGGCAGCCGGGTCATGTGCTCCTTGATCACGTAGTCTGCCGCCCCCGCCTTCATGCACTCCACGGCGGTGTCTTCGTTCATGGAGCCGGTGAGCACGATGAAGGGAAGCAAGGGGTCGTGCTCCCGGCAGAGCACCAGTGCCTGCATACCGTCGAACTGCGGTAGGGAATAATCGGAGATCACCAGGTGCGGGCGGTATTGCCCCAGCGCCTCGTGCATGGATTCCCGTGTCTCCACCCGCAGGGATTCGAAGGCAATTCCCGCCTTTCTGAGCTCCAGCTCGGCCAACTCTGCGTCCGACGGGAGGTCCTCCACGAAGAGAATGCGTATTGAAGTATCCGTTCCCACTCTTGCGTTCCTCCGGCTCACCACCGCGGAGGCCCCTTCCGGGCGCGGACATGGACGAGCCGGATGGCCGGGTTGTGCTTCTTCAGGACCCGCATCGTCAACTCCGCATCGCCGAGGTTGTCCGCGATCGGCAGGATCTCGAGCTTCTCATGATCGGCCACCGTTGACCTCCTTATCCGGCAAACAGAAATGAAAGGTGGCACCCTCCTCCACCGTCCCTTCCGCCCAAACACGTCCGCCGTGGCGATGAATGATACGCTGCACGATCGCCAGCCCCACGCCGGTGCCTTCGAACTCTTCGCTCCGATGCAGGCGCTGGAACATCCCGAAAAGCTTATGGGCGTAGGCGGGATCGAATCCCACACCGCTGTCTCTCACGGAGTAGACATTCATTCCCTGGTCACGGGAGCCGGTGATCTCGATTCTGCGCGCCTCTTTCGGGAGGGTGAACTTGACCGCGTTGTGGAGCAGGTTGGCCCAGACCTGGCGCATCTGGGTAGGGTCGCCCCAGGCGTCCGGCAGGGGAGAGAGGGAGAACCGGAAGGCGCCCCGCACTTCGGGAGGGATGACCTCATGGTAGATCGAATCGGCCATGGCCCCCATGTCGATGCGTGAGAGCTGAAGCGCCGTGCGGCCGGCACGTGTCAGGGCCAGCAGATCGGTGATCAGCCGATCCATCCTCTGGGTGTTGGACCGCACCATGTTCAGGAGCCGGTTGCCTTCCGCGTCCAGCTTCTCCGCATGGTCCGCCAGTATAGCCTGCGAGAACCCGTCGATCGCCCTCAGCGGCGCCCTGAGGTCATGGGAAACCGAATGCGCGAAGGCTTCCAGTTCCTTGTTGGCCGCCTCCAGCTGGGCGGTGCGCTCGCTGACACGCTGCTCCAGCTCGGCGTTGAGCGCGCGGATTTGCTCCTCCGCCGAGATCACTTCTTCCAGGTCCGTAAGCACAAGGCAAGTAACCGGCTGCGCCCCGGCATTTTGCAGGAGCGTTGCCGACATGTACACCGGCACCAGAAGGCCGTCGCTGGATTTAAGACGGATCTTGCGGCGGCGAGAATCTGTGCCGGCTTGTGCGAGGATGGCTGCAAAGGCCTCATGGTCTTCGGGCGACAGATGGTCCCGCATGGAGGTGCCCAGTATTTCGACGAGCGGCCGCCGCAACGTTTGCGCCAGAAAGGCGTTGCAGCTCAGGATGTCTCCTCCTGCGGACAGCGTGGCCGTGCCCTCGCTGATTGTCTCGATGAACTGCCGATAGACCCGGTCGCCCTCGCCCAGGACATGAACCTGTTGTCCCTGGTCGCCGTCGAAAATCAGCGCATCCGCCTCACCGCTGCCGATGGCCCGCAAGGTCTCTTCCGCTTCGGCCAGCCGGGCACGGAGCTCTTCTATTTCAGCCGGGCGCTCAGGGCCTGGGGTTTCGCTCGTCACAACTCAATCGCTCCGGTCATTCGTTCTTGCGCAAATCCAGCCCTACCAGAACGCGCTCGGTGTTGGAAAGGTCGCCGATGATCCGGCGCAACGGCGGTGGCAGCCTCCGCACCAGAGTGGGGATGGCCAGAATCTGATCGTCCTTGGCCAGGCGCGGATTCTTCAGCAGGTCAACCACCTCGATACTGTAGTGCCCCTTCAGGTTTTTTTCGCAGATTTGCTTCAGGTTGTCAAACGCCGCCACCGATTTGGGTGTCTGCCCGGCCACGTAGAGCCGCAGCGTCCATGGCTCATCGGCTTTGGCCTTTGATGTTTCGAAAGAAACCCCCTTAGGCTCGGTGCTCATCTTGTACCTCCAGAGTTGTGCTTCCTCGGCCCTCTCGGTTTCTCCACCGCATCGGCCCGCCGCTGCTCGGCCATTTGAACGCGGTCCTCGGTCAGCACGGTGGCCCGCTTTTCGTCCTGCTCTAACACTGTCCGTGCCTTGATTCGCTCGATGTCAAACGCAGCCCGCAGCGCGGCAATCTGAGCCACCATTGCCCGCCGTTTATCCTGCAGCTCGCGCTTCCTGGCCTCCGCCTCCTGCTCTTCCACGACGGTGTCGGCCTGTTCGCGTGCCTTCTGGTCCAGGAGTGCGCTGCCGGTGAGGAGGTCCCCCGATGGGCCGACATACACGTCTCGCAGTTCCACCCCGCTATCGGTAAGCAGGAACTCGCGGATCTGGTTGGAGTGGGCCATGCCGCGAGATTTCAGCAGGTACAGTATGCGGTTTCGTTCTGCGCCGCTTTGGATCTCCCGCAGCACCAACCACGTATCCATGAGCGATGACGCCGCGATGTCGCTTGCTGTCATGGGCGTTTCGACGCCCATCAGGCTTGTGAACAGACTGGTGATCCGCTGCGTTTTGAAGAGCCCTGTCAGCTGCATCAGCATCGTCTTGATCTCACCTTCGCGGCCGAGCGTGACGAAGTTGCTGACAGAATCCATGATGACACGCTGGGGGGCGAACTCGTTCGTCAGTCTATACACGTTCAACAGGTGCGTCTCCAGGTCGAGTGTGGTCGGGATAATCCCCTGCAGGCGCAGCAGCCCGCTCTGCGCCGCCGGCGCGAGGTCAATACCAATGGAGCCCATGTTGCGGATGATCTGGATGGGCGCTTCCTCCGAGGCAAGCCACAGGCACCGCTCGCCGCCTGCTACGGCCGCCCGGGCGAAATGCGCGGCCAGAGTCGTCTTGCCCGTGCCCGGTGAGCCCGATACCAACACGGTGCTGCCGCGGCGGTAGCCCCCGCCGCCCATCATCGCATCCAGGCGCGGGATGCCTGAGGAAACCCGCTCGGTGCTCGCCGGGTATTTCAGCTCCGTCGCCGTGACCGGCAGGATGAAGACGCCGCTCTCGTCGATCAGGAACGGCAATTCATTCGTGCTGTGGCTGGAGCCGCGATATTTCACGACCCGCAACCGCCGTGTAGACATGTGTGCGGTCACCCGGTGGTCCAGCAGGATCACGCAGTCGGCCGCATATTCCTCCAACCCGTGACGCGTCAGGTCGCCTTCGCCCTGCTCAGCGGTGACGATCGCAGTCACGCCCTTGGTCTTCAGCCAGAGAAACAGCCGCTGCAGCTCGGCGCGCAGGATGTCCATGTCGGTCAGCCCGGAGAAGAGCTGATCGATGCCGTCTATCACCACACGGCCGGCGCCTATGCTGCCAATCGCGTGCTCCAGCCGGATGAACAATCCTCCCAGATCATACTCACCTGACTCGCTGATCTCACTGAGCTCATGGGAAACGCAGTCGATGGCAAGTCTCTTCTGCGCGACCAGAGTATTGAGATCAAAACCAAGCGAGACGAAATTCTGCGCCAGGGCTTCGGCCTTCTCTTCGAAGCCGACAAACACTCCCGGCTCGCTGAACTCGATCGCGCCGTGCACCAGGAACTCCATGGCCAGGAGTGTCTTGCCGCTGCCAGGCCCGCCACACACCAGCGTGGAGCGCCCCTTGGGCAATCCGCCCCCGGTGAGCTCGTCCAGGCCCTGAATCCCGGTGAGGCTCTTGCGGAGGGCCGGAGCGCGAGAGGTCTTGCGGGTTGACCTCTTGGGCTTATTGCTCTTCATAAGTCACTTCCCTCCTCTGTCCTGTCTGCCGAGCCCCCTGCCGCGCGCGTATTTGGCCCTCCGTACTGAGTTCCAAAACACGGTCGTTTATTAAGGTCATCGGCACGATGCAGGGTTCTCTTGACCTGTTGAGCCGACTCCATTGGCTCTGACACCTTCAGTCCATCCTCGATTTCAGCGGCCGGTTGACTGGCGGCTGTGGCCAACAAGTGATAGGAGTTCCTATAATTCGAGTTGGGGGGGCAAATCGCTAAGAACTGCACCGACGGGATGATCAAGGCGGCTCTTCCTGTC
>JAFGFV010000544.1 GCA_016930895.1 Spirochaetales bacterium
GCGAGCTGATCCAGGCTGGAGTGGTTCCCGCCGTAGGCTCGGTCTTGAAAGCTCCGCTGGACATCCTGGGGGACAAGCTCCGGGGATACGTGAATCTCTGCTATGACCTCCACGATCGCCGCAAGCAAGTGATCGAGGCTTGCGAAGCCTTGATGCCGCATCTGCTGCGGGTCGTTTTGGGGGCTGCGGACCCGCAGGGGCTCATCCCATCGATCATATGGATGCACCGCGGCTGCGTCCCCTTCATCAGCCAGGACGACTTCAGGGAAATCTACTGGCCTACGTTGAAACCGATCGTGGAGGAGCTGTGGAGTCACGGGCATCAGATCGTGTTCTACGGCGAGGGGAACTGGACCGCCCATCTCGACGCTTTCGCCGAGCTTCCGGACAACAGCATCATCTTTCACGTCGACAAGACCGACATCGTCGAAGCGCACAGGATCCTGGGTCGGAAGTTTTGCTTGAGCGGCGGCATCGGCAACGAGATCCTGGCGATCGGAACTCCCAAGGACGTCGAACGACGGTGCAAGTTCGTGATCGACTCCGTGGCGCAGGACGGCGGGTACGTCATGGATGCGGCGGCCCTGCTCCTGAACGACGCCAAGATCGAGAACGTCAAGGCCATGATCGATTTCACCCTCGACTACGGCACCTACAGCCGGACGGGGGCGAGCACGGCACAACCGGCTCGCGTCAAGCAGCCTGACCCGGTCCGCAGGGGGCGTCTCACCCGCGGCAGGCAGACACGGCCCCCCGGAGTGTGCATCCCCTGGGACGAAAAAAAGAAAGAACTGCCGACGTTCGCGGCGCCGGAGGACCTTGCCCGCAAGACCTGGGAAGAGGTCGATGCCATGGGCTATGCCTTCTGCTGGATCAATTTGACCTGGTAGCCCCCGATGAGCTCGATATGAGAACTGCGAAAGCCGACGAAACGCTCCTCAAGGTGAAGGTGAGCACCCTCTACTACCGTCACCACCTGTCCAAGATTGAGATCGGTCGGAACCTGAGAATCTCCCGCTTCAGGGTGGCGAAGCTAATCGAGACTGCAGTCAGGGAGGGGACAGTCACCATCGAGATCAAAGAGCCGGATAACACCTTCACCGAGTTGGAGAACGCGCTGGAGAAGAAGTACAAGATCCTCAGGGCCTGCATCGTCGAGGCAACCTCCGACTACGGTCAAACCAAGGCGAACCTTGGGGCTGCGGCGGCGCGATGCGTGGAGGATTTCGTGCACGACGGAGACACGATCGGCATTGCCTGGGGGACCACGATCCACGAGATGGTCGACGCACTGCCGGCACGAATCGATCGCAAGAACATTACCGTCGTGCAGCTCACCGGCGGGCTCAACCAGGTGGAATCGAAATACAACGCGATCGAGCTCAGCAGCAGACTGGCCAAGATCTTCGACTCCAACTGCTATCACCTTTTTGCCCCCGCCGTCGTGGACACCACCGAAACCAAGCAGATGCTGCTGAAGGACAGCAACATCAAGCGAACACTCGACATGTTCGACGAAGTCGACGTGGCCATCGTCGGCATTGGCAGCGTGAGTCCCGAGCCCTCGAGCCTCCTGTACAAGGGAGGCATCCTGACCGACGAGTACGTCAAGAAGATGCTGGTCAACTCGGCGGCCGGGGACATCAATACCTGCTTCTACGATGACAGTGGGCGGAACTGCGGCTCAGAGTTGGAGGACCGGGCGGTGAGCATGAACATCGATCAGCTGCGGAAGGTGGAATACGTGATGGGAATCGCCGGCGGAGGCTTCAAGGTCAGGGCGATAGGAGCGGCTCTCAAAGGCAAGATCGTCAACATCCTGGTCACCGATCACGAAACGGCCACCGAACTTCTGGCGCGGTAGATCTCCGACAGTTCCGCTATCCGCCGTGGGGGTACCGGGCCCGCCGGATGGGCCGTAGCCTCTACAGCGCCTCCTGGGCGCCGCTGAGGGTACCAGCCTCCACGGTCGCCTCCGAAGGCACGCCCCTGGCATTTGGAAAAGCGGCGCCATCATCGCGCATCACGACAGCTCTTCGCGGTCAGGGCCGGGCTCGGGGCCCGGCAGCCCGCCGGCACTCGCACTCTCAGTGCCCGGCGGGTCCAGGTACTTGTCGTGGATGGCCATGCCCTACAGCAGCTGGCGAAACCTCTCGACGGTCAGCCCTGCGTCGCGCACGATCCCACCCATCGTGATGGCGTGTACGGGATTGTGACGGGGAATC
Source organism: Spirochaetales bacterium (assembly GCA_016930895.1). The sequence continues at coordinate 2,226 of JAFGFV010000544.1, forward strand.
GTGATGATGCGACTTCCATCCGTCATCACCACGTGCTTGCCCTGGCGAGCAATCCAGAATCCTGCTTTCTCGAGCGCTCGGACGGCCTCGAGGTGGTTGATCCCTGCGATCCTGGGCACCGGGCTAGACGAGTACTTCGATCTCTCGAACAGTAGCGTCTTTCAGCAACTCGTCTCTGACAGACAGATACTCCCGAATCGCCTCGCGTATGTTCTCGACCGCTTCCTCCTCGGTCCGCCCCTGGGACCAGCAGCCGGGCAGGCCGGGCACGGAGACGCTGAACCCTTCACTGCTGTGCTCGAGAGCGATCTTGAACTTCATGATTCACCTCTGGTCTCATGATAGCCCTGTTCGTGCCATTTGGGAAAGCGGCGTCATCATCGCGCATCAGGACAGCTCTGCGGGGTCCCCGGGCCCAGGGCCCGGCAGCCCGCCGGCACTCGCGCTCTCAGGGCCCGGCAGCACCTCCACGTCCTTGAGCTTGCGCTCGATCGTGCGGCTCTTGCGGGAGGCGCTGTCGATGGTGTGGGTAGCCTCCTGGAGCTTCTTCTTGGTCTTGTCCAGGATGTCCCCGAACTTGCCGAACTCGCTCTTGACCGCGCTCAAGGTGGCCCACACCTCGCTCGAGCGCCGCTCGATGGCCAGGGTGCGGAAGCCCATCTGCAGGCTGTTGAGCAGGGCCGTCAGGGTGGTGGGGCCGGTCACCACCACCCGGCACTCCCGCTGCAGGTGGTCCACCAGGCCGGGCCGGCGGATCACCTCGGCGAACAGCCCCTCCACTGGCAGGAACATGATCCCGAAGTCCGTGGTGCCCGGCGGGTCCAGGTACTTGTCGTGGATGGCCTTGCCCTCGGCCTTGATGCGCGCC